>JAAOMR010000151.1 GCA_018853935.1 Acidithiobacillus ferrivorans | reverse complement strand
GTACCGCCGGCATGAAATATTCGCTGGTGTCACGCGAAGTGATTGCCGACTCCATTGAAACGGTGTGTCAGGGCCAGAGCATGGACGGCGTACTCGCCCTCGGCGGCTGCGATAAGAACATGCCGGGCGCCATGATCGCCATCGCCCGCATGAACATTCCGGCCATTTTCGTTTATGGTGGCACCATCAAGCCGGGCCACTACCGGGGCCAGGATCTGACCATCATGAGCGCCTTTGAGGCGGTGGGGC
>JAAOMR010000150.1 GCA_018853935.1 Acidithiobacillus ferrivorans | reverse complement strand
GGCGCCATGATCGCCATCGCCCGCATGAACATTCCGGCCATTTTCGTTTATGGTGGCACCATCAAGCCGGGCCACTACCGGGGCCAGGATCTGACCATCATGAGCGCCTTTGAGGCGGTGGGGCAACACACCGTCCATAAGATTGACGACGAAGAACTGCTGGAAATCGAGCGTCGCGCCTGCCCTGGCGCGGGCTCCTGCGGCGGCATGTATACCGCCAACACCATGTCTTCCATCTTCGAAGCCATGGGCATGAGCTTGCCGTACTCCTCCACCATGGCGGCGGAGGATGCAGAAAAAGCGGAGAGTGCGGCACAGTCCGCAGAGGTATTGGTAAGCGCCATCCAAAAACAAATCCTGCCGCGCCAGATATTGACGCGGCAGGCGTTTGAAAACGCCATTGCGGTGGCCATGGCCGTGGGCGGCTCCACCAACGCGGTATTACATCTGCTGGCCATTGCGCATGCAGCACAGGTACCGCTCACCCTTGATGATTTCGAGGCCATGCGCGGGCGTGTGCCGGTACTCTGCGACCTGAAACCATCGGGCCGCTTCGTCGCCACCGACCTGCATCGGGCGGGCGGCATTCCCCAAGTGATGAAAATACTGCTCGCCCACGGCGTGTTGCACGGCGATGCGCTGACCATCAG
>JAAOMR010000015.1 GCA_018853935.1 Acidithiobacillus ferrivorans | reverse complement strand
TGTAATACAGACCCCCAGAGGAGCTGATGTAGGGGGCGTTGCCAATGCCGCCCACGAAACTGCTGCCGAAATTCGCTGTGCCGCCAAAATCCGAAAGGAAATTTTTGTAGCTGACGCGGTTATAATCGGCGTTGAAGCTGAATCCGTCGCCCAGATTTTGCGTATGCTGCCAGGAGATGGCCCAGATATTTTTGTGGGTCAATTGGTCAGAGGGGAGCAGATCCATATAGAGTTTGCCACTGTAATTGGGTTCCAGATAGCGAAATTCATTCTGTAACATGACGCCGCGCTTGCTGAAGTAGTTGACGGTGAGGGTGTCGTCCATGTTGCGGGCGATATCGAAATAGTAGGGAACGCCGAGGTAAAAGCCGTTGATGGTAGAGCTGCCCACACCGGGGGCAAGAAACCCGGAGTGTCGTTTCAGCGGAAAACTGAGGTAGGGCATCCAGAATATGGGCAATCCAAAGACGTCTACCGTGGTATTGCTGGTGGTGATGTAGTTGTCATTCTGGTTGAGGTCGATGCGCTTGCTCCAGAGCTGCCAGGCCGGTTTTTCGCCATGACAGGTGGTGTAACAGGCTTCATTGAGCTGATACCGACCCTTACCCAGTTCTTTGCCGTTTTCGGCGTGGCCGTGCCCTTGTTGCGCTTCCAGCAGGTAGCGGGGATGGACGATTACCCCTTCGTTGGCCCGCAAATGGATGGTGGCCTTGGGTGCCGCAGTGACCAGGCCGGGGCTGACCATGCGCACATGGCCGTTGGCGATGATTTCATCATGGGCCTGGTCGTAGTGCACGGTGTCGGCATAAACCCGGCGGTCACCGTAAAGGACTTCGACGTGGCCACTGGCTGTCCAGTGACCGCTGCCAAGACCGTGGACCTGATCGGCATAGAGGGTGATCGGACTCTCTGCGGTGGCGGCGACAGCTATTCCGGGTGTCAGCAGGGCGCCCAGCAGGGCCAGGCGAATGCCAGAACGCAGGACATAGCTACCGCTTCCCGGGCGGGTTGGCCGGGGTCGGGATTTTCCGATATTGTGCAGAGGACTTTTCATAGGAGCGTAAAATCGCACAAAATGCTTTTATGCCGCAATCTTTCCTTGCATCGAATTCTCGCCGCGCGGCGGCGGCCCCTCTGTCACCCGCCGCCGCGCACTGGCTCGCACAGCAGGGCGTTACGGTAGCGTCGGCGCGCGCCATTCCCGGTGATGCCAGCGGGCGACGTTACTGGCGCCTGTCGCCGGGCCTCATCTTCATGGATGCTCCGCCGCCGGAGGATATTCTGTCCTTTTTGCGAGTGCAGCACCGCTTTGCCCGCGCGGCCCTGCCGGTGCCTCGGGTGCTGGCTGCCCAAATAGCCCTTGGCTTTGTGCTGCTGGAGGATTTGGGGAACGACGATTTTAAGACGGTGCTGGACGCCGGCGCGGATGTGGACCGCTGGATGCAGCAGGCAATAACCTTGGTCCTCAACCTGCAGCAAGCCGGGCAGCGGCAGGCAGCATTGCCCCCGTTGCCATTTTTCTCAGCGGCCCGTCTGCAGGATGAACTGACCCTGTTTACGGACTGGTATCTGGGCAGGCATCTTGGCCTGGTTCCGAGTCCGCAGCAGAGCACTACTCTGCAAACCCTTTTTGCCGTGTTGCTGAATAATGCCGCAGCGCAGCCGCAGGTCTGGGTCCACCGGGATTTTCATGCGCGTAACCTCATTATTCGGCGGGACACGGGTTTGTTGGCTATGATTGATTTTCAGGACGCTGTGCTCGGACCATGGACCTATGACCTGGCTTCTCTGCTGTGGGATCGCTACTGGGATTGGGGGCGGGCACAACGGGATGCCTGGGCACTGGATTTTTTGGCGGCGCATCAGCATGCTGTCGCCCGGTCGTCACCGACGGATTTTCTGCACCGTGTCGGGCGCATGGCGCTGCAGCGTAACCTGAAGATTCTCGGTATTTTTTGTCGCCTGGCTTACCGCGACGGGAAATCGGGTTATCTCGATTTTCTACCCCGGTTCTGGGCTTATGTCGTAGATGCCCTGGATGCTGACCCACTGTTGCAGCCTTATCAGGAGCTTTTTGCCCCATGGCAACCGCCGTTACCCGGGCGATGATCCTGGCCGCGGGTCGGGGCGAGCGACTCCGGCCGCTGACCGATCATGTCCCCAAGCCTCTGCTGGAGATTGCCGGAAAGTCTCTTATCGTGCGCCTCCTGGAGGCGCTGGCGGCAGCGGGTATTCGCGATGTGGTCATCAATGTCGGGCATCTGGGTGACATGATCATGCAGGCCCTGGGTTCCGATTGGCAGGGGTTGCGCATCCATTACAGCGACGAGCGTGATGGTCGCCTGGAGACCGGGGGCGCTCTTGTGCGCGCCCTGCCCCTATTGGGGAACAGCCCTTTTTTGCTGGTGAACGGGGATATTTGCACGGACTTTCCCTGGGCGCAGATCTGTCAGTCTTCCTCTGCGCGTGTGCATCTGGTGCTGGTGCCCAACCCGATGCAGCACCCGCAGGGAGATTTTGCATTGTCTGCCGGCATGGTGGCGTTGACGGGCGAAGAACGTCATACTTACGCAGGTATCGCGCGTCTTGATCCGGAGTTGTTTCGGGACTTTCCTGAACAGTCGGCTCCTCTGGCTCCCTGGTTGCGGCAATGGATTGCGGCGGGTCTGGTGGAGGGGAATTTGTACCAAGGAAAATGGATGGATGTGGGCACGCCAGAGCGGTTGCGGGCGGCCCGGCGTGATTGTGCGGAGGCGGGACATGGACTTTGATCCGGCTGCGCTGCAGGCGGCGGTGGCTCTGGATGCCGACTTGCGCGACCGCTGGCGCCGGGAGTGGGGTTTGCTCATGGATCTCGCGGTCTGGGGAGATCTGCGCAGCGGTCAGATCGGCCTGACCGGCAAGCTGCGTAAGCGGGTGCTCGAATTCGGGGAGCGCCTGCGCTCCTATGGGAATGATCGGAGCTGGATTCCACACCCTCGGGAACAAATCAAGAATGCCCTGAGTACCAGTCTGCAGATGCGTGAGTCCCTGGAAAAACTCAGCGAAATTGCAGAGCAGTTTAACGATGGGGCCGACCTTGCCGCCTTGCGAGCCGTGTGGAAGGCCCTCAGTGCTGCGTTGATGGCCGATGTGGTGACCCGGGAAGGGTTGCTTGTGCAGCTATTGAACCAGCAGTATCAGGAAGAAGTGTGATTCAACCCTATTCAGGTTAACCAGCACATTATATGAAGATTGTTTACACTTTGGTTATTATTGGTGCGCTTGCGCTCTTTGCCTTGCTCTTGTGGTGGGTACGCGGGCAGGTGGGCGATGCCGCTGCCCCCCGTGACAGTGTAGGTTGGTACGCCCGGCATCCTGACGCGCGGAATGCCGAAAACCTGAAATGCTGGAAATTAATGCAAAATACCCCATTTGCGGATGTGGATAAGGTTATGATTGCGCATCCCCACTGCCGTGCGGTTTATGAAGCCATCCAGAGACAGGATCCCGCCCATGCGAATTGACGGCTGCCGGTGACGAGCTCGACTGTAACGCCAGAAAGTCTGCTGGCTACTGGCCGAGATGTGTTGCGCCTGGAAGCGGCGGCGGTGGCGGCACTGGAAGCGCGTCTTGACGCGGACTTTGTGGGAGCTTGCGAGCTCCTGCTGAACTGCCCCGGCCGTATTGTCGTCACTGGCATGGGTAAGTCCGGGATTATCGCTAGAAAAATCGCAGCGACTTTGGCCAGCACGGGCAGCCCTGCCCTTTTCCTGCATCCCGCCGAAGGCAGCCACGGCGATCTGGGAATGCTCACCCGCCAGGATTGCCTGCTTGCTCTTTCCAACTCCGGGGAGACCGCCGAACTTCTGGCTATTTTGCCCGTGGTCAAACGCCTCGCGGTGCCTTTGATCGCCATGACCGGTAACCCGCAGTCCACCCTGGCGCACAGTGCCGCTGTGCATCTCAACTGCGCTGTGGCACGGGAGGCCTGCCCCCTCAATCTGGCGCCCACGGCATCGACCACAGCAACCCTGGCCATGGGAGACGCCCTGGCCATGGCGCTGTTGCAGGCGCGCGGTTTTTCGGCAGATGATTTTGCCCTGTCCCATCCGGGTGGCAGCCTCGGCAAGCGCCTGCTGCTGCGGGTGCAGGATGTGATGCACCGGGGCACCAGCCTGCCTAAGGTGCGAGCGGATACGCCATTATGCGAAGCGGTACTGGAAATCAGCAGCAAGGGACTGGGAATGACGGCAGTGGTGGATGCAGAAGATCGGGTGCTGGGGATTTTTACCGACGGTGATTTACGCCGTGCCTTCGCGCGGCGCCAGGATATCTGGGAACAGCCCATGGCTGAACTGGCCCATGCCAAACCGGCCACTATTGTCGCCGAGGCCCTAGCTGCTGAAGCCCTCGCCCTGATGGAAGGTCATCGCATTGGCGCGCTTCTGGTCATCGATCATGAGGCGAGGCTGATTGGTGCCTTGAATATGCACGATTTGCTGCGCGCAGGCATCGTATGAATGAATGGATATCGCCCGACGCGGATTTAATGAAGCGTGCTGCCGAGATCCGCCTGTTGATCCTGGACGTGGATGGGGTGTTGACGGATGGCCGTTTATTTTTTGACGATGATGGCAGGGAGAGTAAAGCCTTTCACGTGCGTGATGGTTACGGTATCAAGCTTGTGCAGGAACGGGGTATAGAGGTTGCCGTTATTACAGCGCGCTATTCCCCGGCGGTCGCCCATCGTGCTCATGACTTGAGCATCAAGCGGATTTTTCAGGGCTGCTCGGACAAGAATCTAGCCTACACGGAACTCAAAATCGCCCTTGGCCTGGATGACGCGGTGGTGGCTTATATGGGAGATGATCTTATTGATCTGCCCATTCTTACCCGCGTTGGTCTGGCCACGGCCCCGGCTGATGCCCACCCGGAGGTCGGTTGTCGAGTGCACTGGCAGAGCGCGCAGCAGGGTGGCCGTGGTGCGGTACGGGAGCTCTGTGAGTTGATTCTGCGCGCGCAGGGGCATTGGCCAGCAATCATCGCCAGATCTGCCGGAGCCTTGCCTTGATCATCAATCAATCCGAAATCAGGTTATGTCGCGGAAACTGATGCCGCGTTTCCGCGCCCCCAGCCTGGGCCTGTCCCTGCTCCTGCTGCTGCTTGCGGCACTCGTGTGGTGGTCGTGGCCGCAGCATCCACTGTCTTTGCCGTACATCGACTGGCATGGTCAAATTCATAAGGGAGATCAGGCGGCCGAAGATGTGGTCATGCGCCAGTACACGGCGGCTGGGAAACTGGATTTGCTGGCCACTGCCCGGACGGCTTATCACGAACCGCGTGTCGATCGGACCATGCTCAGTCAAGTTGCCGTCGAGCGTTTCAAGCCGGGACAGCAACTCCATCTGCGTGCTAATCAGGGTGTGGTAGAGCGTCATGGCCATCGGATTGTCTTGTCAGGCAATGTTATTGGTACCTTGCAACCGGATACCCGCGTACTCACCACAGAGGTGCACTATGATCCGCAAACCGGCATTATTACGTCTCCCGAGCCGGTACGGCTGGAGCGGGGTCAAGACTGGATGACCGGGGTGGGTCTGTGGGCTTCGGTAAAAACCCAAGAGATGAATATTTTGCATGATGTGCGTGGCATGTATGTTCCTTAAGCGATTTTCTTTCCGGCGATTCTGGCCGTTTTTGCTCGTTGTGGTGTCTATCACCGCCCTGGCGGCACCGGTTGCGGAGCAGGGGCTGGCTAAGGGCCCCATTCAGATCAGCGCGGATACCCTGTATGGCAAGAATAAACCGCAGCAACAGGCCGTTTATACCGGGAACGTGGTCATGACTCAGGGCGATGTGGTTATCCATGCCGACAAGCTCACTATCGACGCGGCCGGGGGCAAAGTGCGACAGGCTACGGCGGTGGGAAGCCCGGTTACCTTCACCATGTCCAGCGCGCAGCGCCACGGCTACGGTAACACCCTGGTTTATAAACCGGCCAGCGGCGAAATTGTGCTCATTGGTAATGCCCATCTCTGGCAGGGAAAGAATGAGATCAATGGTCAGCAGGTCAGCTATTTCCTGCAGAACCAGCAAACGGCTGTCACCGGAAATCCCGGTCAGCGGGTGCGGTCGGTCTTCTATCCCGCCGCGGCGGGCCGCTCCACGAGCGCTGGGAAGCCATGAGCGAGCTGTTGCAGGCGCAATCCCTTTTCAAGTCATATCGGCGGCGAGCCGTGGTGCGTGATGTTTCGGTGCAGGTGGCGGCCGGTGAAGTGGTGGGTTTGCTCGGTCCTAATGGGGCGGGGAAAACCACCACTTTTTACATGATGGTCGGATTGGTGCGCCCTGAGCAGGGTCATATTTTTTTGCAGCAGCGGGACATCACTGCACTGCCCATGCATGAGCGGGCCCGTATGGGGCTGGGTTACCTCCCCCAGGAGCCTTCGGTTTTTCGCCAGATGAGTGCCGCTGACAATGTCCTTGCCGTGTTGGAAACGCTGCCATTGAGTAAGGTGGAGCGGCAGGAGCGCTTGGAGCAATTGCTGAGTGAGCTGCATCTTCATCAGTTGCGTGACACCAAAGGACATAGCCTTTCGGGTGGCGAACGGCGGCGGGTAGAAATTGCGCGGGCGCTGGCCATGAGTCCGCGTTTTATTTTGCTGGATGAACCTTTCGCTGGTATTGATCCTATTTCTGTTCTCGAAATCCAACGGCTTATCCAGGATTTGCGGGAGCGCGGCATCGGGATTCTGATTACCGACCATAACGTGCGCGAGACCTTAGGCATTTGCGAACGCGCCTATATACTGCATGATGGCAAAGTGCTGACAGCGGGCAGTCCGCAGGAAATCGTGGATGATCCTATGGTACGGCAGGTTTACCTGGGGGATCAGTTTCAAATCTGATTTTTGGAAATTATGAAACAAGGTTTAGAACTCAAGCTCGGCCAGCATCTGGCCATGACCCCGCAGTTGCAACAGGCGATCCGTCTGCTACAGCTGTCTACGGTTGATCTGCAGCAGGAAGTTCAAAGCATGCTGGAGAGCAACCCGCTGCTTGATGAGGATGCTGGGGATGAAGAAGGTGGCGGCGGCCCGACTCCGGAGACGGTTGCGACGCCTTCCGAAGACCGTCAGCTGGATCTGGCCGCGGAGGATACGCTGCCGGATGAATTGCCTTTAGATAGCCAGTGGGACGATGTTTTTGACATGGGAACGTCAGGTTCTGGCGGTGGTTCTGACGACGATATGCCGGATTTTGAATCGCGCAGCAGTCACAGCCAGAGTTTGCAGGACTATCTCCGCTGGCAGGCTGATATGACGCACTTCAGTACGGACGAGCGCAATATAGCGGAGTTGATCATTGACGCTATTGATGAGCGCGGTTATCTGGCGGAAAGCCTGGAAGATCTCGCTGTCAATATGAATGTGGGGGACGATGCGTTGTCGGCGGTATTGCTGCGCGTGCAGGACTTCGACCCGCCGGGTGTGGGTGCCCGTGATCTCAGTGAGTGTCTCCTGTTGCAACTGAAGCAGATGGTTGAGGAGGATGCGTCTATATTGCTGGCGCAACGCATTGTGAAGGACCACTTGCAGGCCCTCGGGCGCCACGATTACCCACGCTTGTGTGCCACGCTGGGGGTGGATGAGGAGACGCTGCGTGGGGCGATGACGCTGATTTCCGCACTGAATCCTAAACCGGGTGAAGAGGTGGGTGCTGAGAGTACCGAGTACGTCATCCCCGATGTGATCGTGCGCTGGGTGGGTAAGCGTCTGCGCGTCGATCTGAATCCCGACGCGATGCCTAAATTACGTATCAACGGTCGTTATGCGGGCATGGCGGGCGGAAAAGATGCAGCGCATAAATATATTCAGGATCAGCTCAACGAGGCGCGCTGGTTCATCAAGAGCCTGCAAAGCCGTCAGGAAACCATATTGAAAGTGGCGCGGGCTATTGTCGAAAGGCAGAAGGACTTTTTTACCAATGGGCCGGAATCCATGCGGCCCATGGTCCTGCGGCATATTGCCGAAGCAGTGGAAATGCACGAATCGACGGTATCGCGGGTCACCAATCAGAAATATATGATTACACCCCGTGGTCTTTATGAATTTAAATACTTTTTCTCCAGTCATGTGAGTACCGACAGCGGCGGTTCCGCGTCGGCCACCGCTATTCGGGCGTTACTGATCAAGATGACGCAGGCGGAAAGCGCACGGCATCCGCTGAGTGATGCGGAAATCGCCAAGGTGCTGGCTGATCAGGGTATTCAGATTGCGCGGAGGACGGTGGCCAAGTACCGCGAGGCGGCCAATATTCCTACTGCGAGCCAGCGGCGACGTTTGTGAGGGTGATATCGCCGCCAGGGTTTTTTGCCGGCGCCGTTGGCGCTACACTGAAAGTGGACCCCGTAGTGGGACAGGATTCATAACGATCACCTCACGTGTTAGGAGAGCGCCATGCAAATTACTATTACCGGGCAGCATCTGGATTTGACGGATGCCATTAAAAACTATGTCGATGGAAAGATTGGACGCCTCGGTCGGTACTTCGACCACGTTATTAATGCTCAGGTGGTGCTGAAGCACCTCCCCCACGAAAAGCTGAGTAACGTTGCAGATATTACTGTCAATGCCCCTGGGCACGTCTTCTATGCCGAGGTACATGATGCTGATATGTACGCAGCTATAGACCTGGTGGCCGACAAACTGGAGGCGCAGGTGCACAGCTACAAGGAAAAGCTGCAGGATCGTCGTAATGATCACCCCGCTGGCTTGGCGGCCATTGTGGAAGTCGACTGAATAACTATGGTGACTCTGCCTCTTTCCCCGGCCAATATTCGTATAGATCCGCCTGTGGCTGATGCTGGTGATGTGCTGCGGACGTTAGCGGAAATCCTGGCAGGGTCTACGGGCCTGTCCACTAAGGGGATTGCTGTTGCCTTGCAACAGCGCGAGATGCAAGGATCTACGGGCATCGGGCATGGAGTGGCTTTGCCCCATGCCCGGGTGGAGGGTGTGAGCCAGATAGCCATTGCCGCATTGCGCACAGCGCAGGGTATTCCATTTGCGGCGCCGGACGGGTTGGATGTGTATATCTTTCTGGCGGTAGTGGTGCCTAAAGCGGCCGCGACCGCGCATCTGGAGACGCTCTCCGCATTGGCCGCGAAACTCGCCGTGGACGAAGTGCGCGAAGCATTGATGAAAACTCCTGATCCCCAGGAGTTTTTTCGTTTGTTGGCGGGGCCGACGTAAGTTGTACCACAAAGCAGGCTGGTTACAGCCGTGAGTGTCGGGCAAGGCGGAGTTATGGAACGACAAATTAGCCTGCGTCGACTCTGGGCGGAGTTGCACAGCGAATTGCATTGGCAGTGTCTGCATCAACCGGGAGAAGATCATTACCTCCGCGGTGATCCTTGGGCGGAAGATGATGTGGGTGGGGCGGCACTGGTCGGATTTTTTAATTTCATCCGGCCGCATGTGGTACAGGTTGCCGGGCTTTGCGAGCTCGCTTACCTGGGTGCCCATCCAGAGGCGATGGAACAGTTTTTGCCCCATAAACTGCGTCTGCTCGTTATTTGTGAAGACCAGGCACTGGATGATCATCTCTATGAAGCTTTGAAAGCCAGGCAGATTGCCGTGCTGACGACGCCAATTGGTGCGCAGATGGTTCTGGCGCGGATGCAACGCTACCTGCATCAGGAGCTGGCGCCCCGCCAGCAGGTGCATGGTGTGCTGGTCGATGTGCTCGGGGTGGGATTGCTTTTGCAGGGCGAGGTAGGGATTGGCAAGAGCGAGTTGGCTTTGGAACTGGTCAGTCGTGGCCATCGCCTGGTGGCCGATGATAGCGTGCTCTGTATCCGTGAAGCCCCGAATATCCTGACGGGGCGTTGTCCAGCCCCGCTGCGTAATTTTCTGGAAGTGCGGGGTCTGGGGATTGTTAATATCCGGGAGTTCTTCGGTGCCGCTGCCATTGTGCACTCCAAACGTATCCGGCTGGTCGTCGAAATCCGGGATATGCGCGACATGGAAATCGCGGATATCGATCGCTTACAGGGCAAGGTGGATCACCTGGATATTCTCGGAACCCCATTGCCCCGGTTGTGCTTGCCCGCTTCTGCGGCGCGCAATTTGGCGGTACTGGTCGAGGCGGCGGCACGCAGCCAGTATGTAAAAGAGTCCGGTGGCGATATGCTCGCGGATTTTGAGGCGCAGGTACGATTGAGTGTCGGGGAAGAGTGATGGCGGAGCAGGACTTTATTATCGTCAGTGGTCTATCCGGTTCAGGAAAATCTACGGTCTTGCAGGCCCTGGAAGACCAGGGTTATTACTGCGTCGATAATCTGCCTGCCACCTTGTTAGTGGAGTTCGGGGCGCAGCTGGCGCGGCGGGATGCCGGCTTCATGCTCGCCGCCGTGAGTATCGACGTGCGCAACCGCGAGTTTCTCGCCGCTCTGCCACAGGCGCTGACCGAGCTGCGCGAGCGTTACTCTTTGCGCCCGCGCATCCTTTTTCTGGAAGCGGATGAGGGTACTTTGCTGCGGCGTTTCAGCGAAACTCGCCGCCGTCATCCCCTCACCGATGACCTTGCAGAAGCATTGGGCGAACCGCTGCTCACGGTGTTGCGGCGTGAACGCGAGATGGTCCAACCGCTTGCCGACGTGGCTGACAAGCGCCTCGACACTTCGCAGATCAATACCCATCAGTTGCGTTTGCGGGTGCAGGCATGGAGTCTGGCGTCGCATCATTACAGCGGCCTAGTCTTGCTGTTGCAGTCTTTTGCCTTTAAAAAAGGTCTTCCTTTGGACTCCGACTTCGTTTTTGATCTGCGTGCCCTGCCCAATCCCCATTACCATCCCGAACTCCGCGCCCTAACGGGTCGTGACACAGCGGTGCGCGATTTCCTGGAGGCGGCTCCAGAGGTGGTCCGTGCCTTCAATTCTTTGCGCAGCTTCCTGCAGGCATGGCTGGCGCCTTTTGCACAAGAGCACCGTAACTATGTGACGGTTTCTCTGGGTTGCACCGGGGGACAGCATCGCAGCGTATATATGGTGGAGGCATTGGCGCAAATACTTGCCGGAGAAGGGCAGCGGGTCCTGATCCAGCATCGGGAACTGGGCATTACCGAGACGCTGCAATGATTACCATCGTGCTCCTGACCCACGCGGGACTGGGTGAGGCCTTCGCGGCAGCACTCCGGCATATTTTCGGGGCCATGCCGCCGGCGTTGGAGATTCTGGAAATCCTGCCTGATCAACCGCCCGAGGAGGGGCAGCGGCGCTTGTGGGGTTTGTTAGAGAAAATAGGTGATGGGGATGCTATGTTGATCCTGAACGATCTTTATGGCGCCACCCCCGCCAATCTCATTCCGGCCACTCTCCCGGAAGGTTGTGTAGCGGCGG
>JAAOMR010000149.1 GCA_018853935.1 Acidithiobacillus ferrivorans | reverse complement strand
ATATGCTGGTTTTCCATGATGTGGTGGCGACTATCGGTACCGTGGGCGCTGGAATTTTCGTAAGCGCGCACTGGTACTATGCGCGACGCATGGGGCAATTACTCTCGGAAAACACGTCACAACCAGTGAAGGAAGTAGTGTTGTGATTCCGGTGTCTCTGTGTGAAAACGCGGCGGCGATCTGGTTTCATGAACCGGTCCTCATTTTGCGGGCCATCGCCAAAGTGGAAGGCGGCTGGAAAGGTGCGCGAATAGCAGATGCGAATGGTACGGCGGATCACG
>JAAOMR010000148.1 GCA_018853935.1 Acidithiobacillus ferrivorans | reverse complement strand
TCCTCGCCCGGGCAAGATCGGCGCCGGGTGCTGGCTACCTGGATTTGGTTCAGGACGTTGGTGCGGCGATCAGTGCCGAGGCTGAGCGCTGTATGCGCGTGTGGGGTGCTGCCGGGAGGGCCGCCGAGGTATTGGCATGCTGTCGACCGTGGGCATTCGTGGAACACCTGATCATCCACAATGTTATGGGCATTTCTGAAAAGGAAGTGACCGCGATGATGATCGAGGGACAGCAGACGCTGAGCACCATTCCGGGAGTGCGGTCAGTGATTACGGGTAAGGCGATGAGAGAACGCGCTCAATACCGCTACTGCTGGCGGGTGCGTTTTGCGGCACCGGAAGTAATCAATTCCTATCACGAGCACCCTGACTATGTGGCCT
>JAAOMR010000147.1 GCA_018853935.1 Acidithiobacillus ferrivorans | reverse complement strand
GCGGCCCTCCCGGCAGCACCCCACACGCGCATACAGCGCTCAGCCTCGGCACTGATCGCCGCACCAACGTCCTGAACCAAATCCAGGTAGCCAGCACCCGGCGCCGATCTTGCCCGGGCGAGGATCGCCGCGTTCGCGGCTTCAGCCAAAGCGGTAAAATAGTTGATCTTGGCCACGCCATGGACAATGAGTCGCCGAAATTGGTCATCGTCGAGCCGGGTTCTGCAGTGGATTGCCAACGGAATACCCAGTGCCTGGTTGATGCTGCGCAGGCGCTGAATATCCAGCTTGGCTTTACCATTTGGACAGATCTGTTCCGCCCGAATGGACACCACGAGGAAGTCTACTCCCGTGCGCTCGACAAAGCCTTTCGCCTCGGCCACGGTGGTGTAGGGTAACGTGGCAGGACGCCGTTGGGCGTCTATGTCCTCTGCGTCGGGGATGTAACCCAAATCCCCTTCGACCGGCACACCGCAGGCATGGGCCATTTCGACCAC
>JAAOMR010000146.1 GCA_018853935.1 Acidithiobacillus ferrivorans | reverse complement strand
GGGTGCGAACCCCGGCGGCGCATATATCTCCGCGCATGAGCCCAATGCCGTGCCGGGCATCTCCCGGCTGGATCCTCTGGCGAAAGCCGGTCTGGCGACGGACGGTGAAAAACTGGCTTTGCACATGTCGCTCAATCGCTTCATGAAAAGTCGCGGTGAACAGGCCATCGCACGAATAAACCAGCCATCTGTGGTCCACAAGCCCGCGCTGAGTATCGATTTGGCGGTGGGCGAACGCTATCCCTTTCATTCCGACGCCGGTCATGGCTGGTTGGAAGTGCCCAAGGCCGATTTGAAAGTGCTCGGCATTGACGATCAAATCACGCCGTATTCCTACCAGAAGGGCGATAAAGCCTACCTGGAGGAGGACAAGGACGCCCACCTGTTCATCACCACTCTGGAAAAACACGCTGGCAAGGAACTCACATGGCCGGAAATATCCCGTGGTGTTGATGATGGAGACCATTCCCACATCCGCAACTACCCGCGCTATGCGGCGCCGGAGAAAAAGGTCGAGCCATCGCGGGACCAGCCGCTTCACAAAATCACCCTCACCCATCGCACGGACCTGAAAGACCGCGTATCTCCGGTATCCATTCCGGGAAAACCGGATCTGGAGATGAGGAATCACCCCCGGCAGGAAATATCCGGTGTGCTGAAGGATTTTTCCAAAAGCGAGTTTATTCTGGATACGCAGGAATTTGGCACAGTCCGAGTGGAAACCAACAAGAACATGTTCGTGGACCGCGATGAAGAATTGCGGGCCGCCGTTGGCAAGCCGGTGGATATCGCACTGGATAAAACCGGCAAGGAATTATCCCTTGCCGTGCATCAGGGCCTTGCAGGCGGCAGCCAGGGGGTCAGCGTCCTGTTCGATAAATTCGACACGCCTGCCTGTCCGTTTGGACTGATACCGCTCGTCAGCATGGAACGCAAGGACGCGCAACAGATCACCGGCAAACTGACCCATGTCCACGATACCAATCTGGTGGAAATCGCTGGAAAAGACCGGCAGCGGCGGTTGGTCACCGGCCGCGATATGCCGGATGTAAAAGCCGTGGAGAAACTGATCGGCAAGGAGGTCCGCATTGTGCCCGATAAGGACAATGGACGCCTTACAGTAAAA
>JAAOMR010000145.1 GCA_018853935.1 Acidithiobacillus ferrivorans | reverse complement strand
GGTCGAGGATGAGCAGGGTGTCTGCCGCTCCGAGTTCGGCCAGCAAGGCCGCACTATGGCCGCCGCGCCCGCCGGTCGCGTCGACGCAACGCACCGGCGCACCGGTATGGAGTGCCGGACGCAGGACGGCGATGGTTTCTGCCAGAAGAACTGCAACGTGTGCTGTGCTTGGTTCATTTTCACCTCTCACAGGACCAGATCACCCAGGCCGGCGAAACCATTGGCGTTGGCCAGCCAGTTTTCCTGGCAGGTATCCCAACGGGCAGCATCCCAGATTTCAAATTTGTCGATCTGACCCACCAGTACCAATTCCTTGTCCAGCTCGGCGAATTTGCGCAGGTTGGGAGAAAGAAGGACGCGGCCTTGGGCATCCAGGCGGAGCTCTTCAGACTGCCCTACAAAAAGACGTTGAAACTGACGGGCCGCGGTATTGTTGCTGGGGAGCTCGGCGATGCGGCGTTCGACCTTTTCCCAGGTGGGCAGGGGGTAGGCGACCAGGCAGCGTTCTCCTTCCTGGCTCTGGGCATCAATGGTAATGATTATTTGTCCATCGCAGTGGGCGCTCAGCCAGTCGCGGAAGCGCGCGGGGACGTTCATGCGGCCCTTGCTGTCCAGACTGTGTCGATGCGTTCCCCTAAACATGTCTGCGCTCTCCTCCAAAAACTTCCACTTTGCCCCACTTTCCCCCACACTTCGAAGGTTAGAGGGAAGGGTGCCTGCTGTCAAGGAGAAAAAACGAATAATTACGGCATGTTAGAGGGTGTTTATAAAGAGTAAACAAACTACTTGAAAGGGTCTCTGCAATCATCGGATTACATGATGCAAAATGCACCTGATGATGCTCTTTCTTCAGCCATGGAATGCGGGGTTACTGCGCACCTTGCTTTTCTAGAGGGTTGATTTTTTATGGGTGCTGCTGATATTTCCGGGCTGTCTGCCGGGATAAATGGGGGGCTGGTGGTAAAATTGGAGTGGGCCGATAAGCCGGGTTCTGTCGTGGACGACCATTCCTCTAGGCCTGCACTTACGCACAGGCTCCAGCAACCTACCCGCGTGCACCGCGGGCCACGGTATCGCACGCCTATTTGGTCTTGCTCCAGGCGGGGTTTTCCCTGCCATTTCCGTTGCCGGAAATGCGGTGCGCTCTTACCGCACCTTTTCACCCTTACCGGCGCTTACGCGCTTGGCGGTATATTTTCTGTGGCACTTTCCGTAGGCTCACGCCTCCCGGCCGTTAACCGGCGCCTTGCCCTATGGAGCCCGGACTTTCCTCCCCGGATTGCTCCGCGGCGGTCGTCTGGCCCACTCCGTCGCGGAGCATACGCGTTTTATGGCCTTCTGTCAGAAGAAAAACGCATGTCCGGGTTTTGCGCACTATACTGTGATGCGTCTTCACGTTGCATCAGAATCCTGCTGCGGCCCGCTGCGGTGACTATGGAGAGGAGTGGAATACCATGATCAATGACGGTTTTCTCGATGAAGCACGGGAAGTGCCTTCGGTTACGCCGATGGAGCGAGTGGTGGCCTGGTCTGTTTTCCGGAGTCGTGAGGATGCCCGGCAGCATTTAGAGCATGTGTATCTGGCTGCGGGGCAGGGCTTGGTGGGTGGTTGTGGCCGCGATAGCGTCGCTCCGTACTGGTGGGTAGGGGTCCAGGTACAAGATATCAGCCAGTGGGGAAACGTGACGGCAGTGAATAAACGCGGTCGTCTCGGAGACTAAGTTCGGACAAGCGCTGGTGCAGCGCTACCGTCAGAGATTCGCGGTCGTGGTAATCACCGCTCACCTGTAGTTCGTGGGCAAGGGCCAGCGCTTTGCCCAGCTGCGGCCCGGGGGTGAATCCCTGGGCCATCAGGTCAGACCCCTTTAGTAGCGGGTCTGGGAGACCGCTCCAAAGGTTCATTTCTTGCCAAAGCTTGCGGGTGACATCTATGGCCGGGGGATGCTCTGTGCCTGCGCCGCGCGCATTCGCCAGGGCGACATCCAGCAGTAGGGGGCGGTCAGGGACCTGTAGGGCAAGGTGGGCATAGGCGGCGCGCCCTGCGCCATCGCGGTGCAGGGCATAGGGCGCGGCATGCCAGCGAATGAGTGGCAGTACCTGGTGGCTGAGATGGTTGCCGGGAAAATAATGGCTTAGGAAGGCCTCGGCGGCGACACGTGCCTGTTCATGTCCGTAAGCATGCCAGCAACCTTGGGGGTCGCGTCGGGTGGTACTGGCTTTGCCGAGGTCGTGTAGCAGGGCACCCAGCATGAGGATGATGTCGCGCTTTTTGTCACCGCTGCGCAGTTGGCCAGCAGCGGCAAGTACCCGCCCGGTGTGTATCCAGACATCCCCTTCCGGGTGGGCATCGGGGCGCTGGGGTACGGCTTGCAGGGCACGGAGTTCGGGAAATTGGGTAATGGCGCCAGTAAGGGCGAGACTATCCCAGGCCCGGATCAGATGCTGGCCGCGCAGGAGCAGTGCCTCCCATTCTTTGCGTATGCGTTCTTGGGAGATTTCTTGCAGGCGAGGCGCCAATTGGCGGCAGAGTGTGGCGCTCCGGGCTTCAATAGAAAAACCCAATTGGCCTGCCAAGCGGGCCGCGCGGAAAACACGCAAAGGGTCTTCCCCAAAAGTGTCGGTCGTTACTACGCGGAGCCGCCGGGCGTGGAGGTCCGCTACTCCCCCAACATGGTCCAAGAGGCGCTGAGCCTGCCAGTCCCAGGCCAGGGCGTTGACCGAAAAATCCCGCCGCTGGGCGGCGATGGCCCAGGGCAGGTGCGGGTTGATCTGCCCACCGCTTGCTTGGGGCAGGGAAATCTCCGCGCCAGCCGTTACCCATACCGCACAGCGGCCACCTACCCGATGCGCGCCGAAGGGTTCCAGGCATTCGGCCAAACGGGTCTCGCCTAATCCATGTATTTCCAGATCCCAATCATGGGCAACCACACCGAGGAGCGCGTCGCGCGGTGTACCTCCCACCACCAGGACTCGCGCTCCCGCCCGCTGCAATGCCGTTAGAATGGGAGTCAGCGCAGCCGGCGGCGTAAGCAGCATGAGGGGAGGTCAGCCTTTGCCCATGCGTGCCAGCAGCTCGGCGTAGTGTTCGGCGACGACGCGCCGTTTCACCTTGAGGGTAGGGGTTAGTTCGCCGTTGGCTTCACTCAGTGCCTCTGGCAGCAAGGCGAAACGCCGTACCTGTTCATGGGAGGGCAGATCAGCAAGAGCGGTCGAAATGGCTGCATGGATAGCCTTGCGGGTGGCGGTATCGTCGGCGCGGACATCGACACGTTCCTTGAGGAGCTCCCGATTGGGAAAGATGAGGGCCACGAGATAGGGCATGCGATCGCCGAAGACGACGGCCTGGTCGATCAGCGCTTGCGCCATCAGCCGCATCTCAATTTTCTGCGGCGGGATGTTCTCCCCGGCGGAATTAACGATCAGATCTTTCTTGCGGTCGCTGATATGCAGGTAACCATCTGGGTCCAAGCTGCCCACGTCGCCGGTGTGTAACCAACCGTCCACCAGGGTCTCGCGCGTGGCGCTCTCGTTATTCCAGTAGCCCAGCATGACGGACGGGCCGCGTACCAGGATTTCGCCATCAGCAGCTATGCGTCCTTCCAGATTGGGCAGGAAGTGTCCCACGGTTCCCGGACGAATGGCCTCCAGAGGATTGGCGGCGATTACCGGGCTCGCTTCGGTCATGCCATAACCTTCGACAACCGGCAATCCCAAGTCAATAAAAAATCTGGAAATTTCAGCATCCAGAGGGGCGCCTCCAGAGACAAAGAAACGCAAACGCCCACCCAGTTTCTTGCGGAGATTACGGACCAGCAGGCGGCGGGTAAGAGAACGTTGCCAGCGTGCCGCCGGACGTCCCTGCGGATCAAGCCCCGCCCCCCGGCGCAGAAAACGGCCGAGCAGACCCGGTCGATCTTCAATGCTCCGTCGTACCCGGCTATAGAGCAGTTGGAAGACCCGCGGCACGGCGACCACAATGTCCGGATGCGCGGCTTCCATGTCGCGGAGTACCGTGTCCGGGCGTTCCGCATAGGCGACTTCCAGCCCCAGCAGATAGGCGCCGAAATGCCCCGTGCCCCGTTCGAAAACGTGGGAGAGGGGCAGAATGGAGAGCAGGCGTTGTCCGGCATGTAATGGCACGAACGGTACGAACCCTTCAATATTGCTCAGGATGTTGCCGTGACTGAGCATGACGCCCTTGGGCCAACCCGTTGTTCCGGAAGTGTAGACGATGGTGGCCGTCTGTTGGCGTTGCAGTGCCGTGAGACGTTCTTCCAACTCAGTATCGCGCCAGGAGGTATCCTCCTCTTCCAGCGCCCCCCAGTGCCGCAGGCCGATCTCTTGCGCAGCATTGGCATCGCGTAGCAGGATGCGGTCGTTGGGTACCCCCCAGCTTTGTATATGTCGCCACTCGCGGGCACTTTCCAGCAGTATCAGCCCGGCGCCGCTATCGCCCAGCACATAATGAATCTCGCGCGGGCTGAACGTCGGATAGAGAGGAACGGTAATGGCGCCAATGCTGAGGATGGCGAAATCCATGATCGCCCAGTCCAGAGAGTTGGGGGCCATCAGAATCACGCGTTCCCCGCTGCGTACCCCCAGGCGCAGGAGTCCGCGGGCCCGTAAGCGGACGCACCCGGCAAAGGCCGCCGCTGTTACCGGCTGAAAAACATCCCCTTGCCGTTGCAAGGCAATGACAGCACCCGGGTCGCGCTTGCAGCGTGCAAAGAGGCCTTCCGGCAGACTTTGGAGGCGGGCAAGCTCCACACTCATGTCAGCGCATGGCCTTCTCGGCAGGGGTCAGGCAGCGTTTGAAACTCTCCAGATTGAAGACGCGATCCATGTACTCTTGCGTTGCGCGGGCTGCCGCAGGCAGGCTGATTTCCAGAACCGGGAGGCGCCACAGCAGTGGGGCGATGGCGCAGTCGAGCACCGAGAGTTCATCGCCGAAGAGGTAACGCTGCTGGCTGAAGATACTACTGAGTCCGGCAAGGGTGCTGCGGATCTGCTCTTTAGCCGTTTTGACCTGCTCGGCACTGTAGCCCGGCTGAAAGAGTGGGGCGAACCAGTCGCGGTCGAAACGCAAGAGACCCAGGCGCACCTTGGCGCGAGAGATGGGGTCCACAGGAATCAACGGAGGGTGCGGAAAACGCTCATCCAGATATTCCATAATGAGGACAGATTCGTGGATGGCCAGGTCACGATCCACCAAGGTAGGCACCTGATTGTAGGGGTTGAGTTCCGCGAGATCTTCTGGTTTGTTGGCGAGATCGACGTCGATGGTCTGGTACTCCATGGCTTTTTCCTCCAGCACGAAGCGGACGCGGTGCGCAAAAACACAATCGTTGCCGGAGTAAAGGGTCATCAGAGTTTTTTTGCTGCTGGGGGTCGCCATGATATGGATCCTTGTATTGGAGAAGCGTGTTTTCGGTGCGACCGCGGTGGTGCGGTCACCAGATCCTTTGGATTATACATAACTGGGCGCGCCTTGGGGTGATGTGCCGTGCTTGCCCGCTAAAAAAGTCGGTCAACGCAGGTGTTAACGCAATGTCAATGGAATATTGTCAGGGGTGGCTGGTCGCTGAACACTTCCTGACCGGTTGGTTAGTTGTATGGAGACAACAAAAGTTGTAAAGTAGGCCACATGCTATTTAGCGGGAGGGCGATCCCTAAGATCGCGGAAGGGAATAAAATTATGATCCGTCAGCGCACGCTCAAAAATATGATCTGGGGTACCGGTATCGGCTTGCACAGTGGCAAGAAGGTCTATATCGGCCTGCGCCCAGCGCCGGTAAACACCGGGATCGTCTTCCACCGCAGTGATATCGAGGGTGGCGCCTGGATCAAGGCAGACCCTCTGCATGTGGTGG
>JAAOMR010000144.1 GCA_018853935.1 Acidithiobacillus ferrivorans | reverse complement strand
AAACGGTCGTTTGCGAGAGGGTGTCACAGTGACATGTGGGGCGGGCATGGTTTACAGGACGCAGAAAGATAGACGAGTTTATGGATACTTCACCTCGCCGAATCGGGGCCGAAAGTGTCCAAAAACCGAAGTGTCACAAAACCTTGGTTTTGTACAACACAGGCAAATACTCCGCTCGCCTCACCAGGGCTTACGCGCTTGTGGTGTACCGAAAGATGGCTTAGGTGAAGTCATGTACGTCAAGCAACTCCATCTAAGCCTTTGGTTTTATGCAAGTCTACGCACCCGGCGGACGGACACCATTTTATGTTAATCTTTAATAAAACATAACGGTAACCATATTTAACTTTTGTTAATTTCATGATGCCACCACACTATATTCCAGTTCTTCTCTGGAACGGTGCCGACGGGATAGATGATGCGGATTTTTCTCCATGTGACTCGATGGGGGTGCCATCACTACTCGTGCCGATGCAACAAAATGAAAGTTGCAAATTTCAGAGAGCATGTTGCTCTGTACGATTGCACAATAACGCTTTCAGAATGATCATTCTGGTAATGAATAGTTGCAATAATTTGACAGGATAGTCCTAGCACTACCACGTTGTATGTGCTTATCCGAAAAATATGACTCAGGGACTAATAATTACGGAGGCATGCCAAATTAATGAAACAGCGAGGCATAAAAAAGCGCACAGAACCATATGCAGTGGAAGAAATCTCTAAAGCAGACAATTTTCCCTGTGATAATCATTTGATGGCATTGGTTGAAGCGATACCGGATGCAGTTTTTTTCAAGGATGGTGACGGAAGATGGCTGTTTACAAATGAACCAGCAAAGCAGCTTTTCAAATTGCATCACCTTCCGTGGGAAGGAAAAACCGAGATGGAGTTGGCTGATTTGCAGCCACCATTTCGTACGGCTCACGAGGAATGTCTGGCGAGCGATGAGAAGACCTGGCAACGTGGACACTTACTGATAGGTGAAGAAATCATAGTGGGGGAGGATAACCGAAGCACGATCATAGAAACGCATAAGGTACCGATATTTGGCAAAGATGGGGGACGCCAAGGATTGGCGATCATCGCACGCGACATCACCGAGCGAAAGGCGGAACATGCGCGCCTCCAACAAATGGCTCTCTACGATAGCCTTTCTGGACTGGCCAACCGCCGCCTACTGGAAAGCCATCTGGAACAATCTATGGCTCGTGCACAGCGTTCACAGCGGCTTCTCGCTGTCTGTCTCCTGGATTTGGATAACTTTAAGCCCGTCAATGATACCTACGGCCATGACGCCGGGGACGAAGTGCTTGTTGAGATAGGAAGGCGTTTGACGGAAGTGGTGCGTAAGGCGGACTTCGTGGCTCGCTGGGGTGGTGATGAGTTCGTGCTGTTAATCGAAGATCTCACGAATATCCTGGGGTTGAGCCAAGTACTCTCCAAAGTAGGGAAAGCCATTACTGAATCCATTCGGCTCAGTAATGGCCAGATCGTCGAGGTCGGCGTCAGCATGGGCGTGTGTATCTACCCATTCGGGGAAGAGGAAACGTGCGCTCCACTGCTGCGCCAAGCTGACCAGGCCCTCTATGAGAGCAAGGCGCATAAGACCGATCGAAAGCGCTTCTGGGTGCTCAGCGGCGAGGACGCGCGCAAAAGGGTGCAAACACCCGCTCAGCGACACATGGACGAAGGCCGGGTGGAAGTCTGGTATCAACCCATCCTCGATCATCGTTCCTGCCGAATTATCGGTATGGAAGCCCTGGCACGCATGAGGGATGAAGATGGGCGTCTCATCGCGCCAGGTGAGTTCTTGCCGCAACTCGCGGCACCTGACATCTTCTCCCTCAGTTGTCGGGTGCTATTGCAGGCAGTAACTGATCTCGCCGTGCTCGATACCCAGCGGGATGACGCCTTGGCGCTCTGGGTGTCGGTGAACGTGGATCCCAGCTCAATCGATATCCGTTTCGTGAATTTTTTGCAGGAAGTTCTCTCCCAGGGGACGGTCGATCCCGCCCGGATCACGCTGGAGATACTGGAGGGAGGCGATTTTCTGGAGCACAATGCCACCTTGGAGGTTCTTGAGCACCTTAAATTACTCGGGGTGCGCTTGGCTCTAGATGACGTGGGCAGCGCCTATTCCTCATTGCTGCGCCTCAAAGATCTCCCTGTGGATGAGATCAAACTGGACCAGAGTTTCATCCGCACACTGGGAGAGCGGCCCCAGGACCTGCATTTTGTCGCAGCGCTTCAAGACCTGGCATCGGGCTTGGGGGTGGAGCTGGTTGTAGAAGGCGTGGAAACCGATGAAATCCTAGATGCCATGATTGTCATGGATGTGGGTTTAATTCAGGGATACGGTATCGCCAGACCCATGCCTATAGGAGAGCTACCTGATTTCCTCTCTCATCCTCCTATCGAAAATCGGTCGCATCCCACTTGTTTGCTAGGCCTGTATGCTGCGCACTTGATCCGTCACAACACCCTCAAAAAAGCGATTCGACAGAATCCAACCCTGGTGAACCGTGCACTCCTGTCAGATGCCAGCACCTGCCCGATTTCCGAGTACCTTCGCCGTCTTGGTTTCAAGGAGGATAGCGCTCTGGATGATCTTCATCGTGAATATCACCGCGCTATTGCCATGTCTGATGATCTCTTTATCCCTTCTCGTAGGGGGGGGGATTGGTTAAATATCGAGCGAACCACAGACAATCTACTGGAGGCTATTTTAGCCGAGAGAATGGCTATATTGCCTGAAGATGATCAACGGTGACACCTCTGTTTTCGATTGTTTTAATCACTGTTCGTCATATGGTATGCGCATTTTTCAGTTGGAATATAAGTAAAACATGTTCTGTGCAACGTTATTGCTCGATAAATACTAGCAACTATCAATATTTAATATGTGTCACTGGCTGGCAATATGCCGATAACTTCGCAAATTGTCCTCTCATAATCAATTAACCAGGTCAAAAGCCACACTCCCAGAAGTATAAAACTTCGGGAGTCTCCCCAGAAGATCTTTGGTTTACCTTGAATAAATTAGGAAACACGGAGGATGTTGATGCCAACAGAGCCAATTCATGAAAAACCAATAACACCAGCCCAGAGGATAATGAATGTCGCAGTGAACGTGGATCAGTCTGCCGGCGAAGTGGAAACTGTAATGCACGAGGTGGTCCATACCTCAGGCCGGGTGATGAAGGCCATAACTGATAACGTGTCTTCTGTGGATGATATCCTGAAGCAGCTTCAGGATATCGATCACATCATCGTAACTATCAAGGAAATTTCCTACAAGACCAATTTGCTAGCCTTGAACGCCGCTATTGAGGCGGCGCGCGCAGGTGAACATGGTAGAGGATTCGCTGTTGTGGCCGATGAGGTCCGCAACCTGGCCAATCGCGTGCAGGAAGCTACTGTGGCGGTGAGCGCAGCTATCTCAATCATTGGAAAACACGGCCAGACAATCCAGGTAAAGAATAATACAGCCCAAGAGGAAACAAAAAGTGTAGAAAACGTCGTGCAGCGTCTTATGGCCAAAGCGCATAGCATGCGCGTCATGTCAACATTGATGCAGTTTGAGGCGACACAGGAAACGCACAAACTGTTTGTGGAAAAAGCCATGCAGGAATCGGAGAAAGGTGCAAGTGCTATACCACCTACGAACATGTCTTTACCTATAGATCATCACCAATGTCGCTTGGGCAAATGGTATGATGGTGCCGGACGTGACAACTTTGGCACCATTGCCGGCTTTCAGGAGTTGGCCATTCCCCATCAAAGGATTCATCAGTTATCTATAGACCTGTTGGAGGCCAGCCAGCGGCAGTTTCCAGATGTTGTGACTATTCGTGATGAGCTAAAAGCGCAGCATCGTGCATTCAACGAGGCACTTGATACTATGCGAAAAACGCTCACTG
The DNA here is from genome assembly GCA_018853935.1 of Acidithiobacillus ferrivorans. Taxonomy (GTDB): domain Bacteria; phylum Pseudomonadota; class Gammaproteobacteria; order Acidithiobacillales; family Acidithiobacillaceae; genus Acidithiobacillus; species Acidithiobacillus ferrivorans. The sequence continues at coordinate 507 of JAAOMR010000144.1, read as the reverse complement.
CATGATATTTTTGGGAGTAAGCCGGGGCCGTAACCCCAGATATTCAGGCGGGAAAATATCGAATGTAAGGTTTCCGGCTATAAAGGCCCGTTATGGTTTTCCGCACAGGATTCAAACGCTTTGATAGGGGGTTGCAAGCGCAAACCGGCGGAATTTATCCAGTTCGCAAAAAAAGAGGTGCCGGAAAACCTAATCAGCAAGGTTCCCGTATGAAAAGCAATTCCGACATGGTTTTTCGTACAGCCTTTCAGCCGCAAATAGACTGAAATCTGACAATCTGGCACTGTGACGAAAAACAGATGTTTCCCGTCGAAAGCTGCACCAGTACAGGCTTCCAAGAGACATTGGACAAATTCCGCCGGTTTGCGCTTGGAACCCCGATAGAGGTTTCTATGTTCTCTAGTTGGCCATGATCAAACATCGATGATGTGGTGCCATCCGTGCGCAACTATTTTTTAGGTTCCAATCTTGGTCATTTAACATGCGACACTATGCATCATTCTGTCT
>JAAOMR010000143.1 GCA_018853935.1 Acidithiobacillus ferrivorans | reverse complement strand
GACCGCCAATACTAACAGCCTGCGGGCCTGATGCTCCCGCCGATCCGTAGTGCACCCTTTGCGCGGCGCTCTCCCTAATTCCGAAACCACCTGCGGGGTCGTCCGGCCACTTTTCCAGATCAGTCGATAAATGCGATTCATGGTGTCAGGTTCCTTTGCGGTAATGGCGCACTTGGGGGATGTGCGTTGTCATTTGATTTATCATTTCCCCGGTCCCTCGGCTTCACAGCACCGGGATCTCTTTACGAGCCTGGGACGGGTCTTTCCAGAAGGCGTCTCCCCGGAATCTCTGAAATAACTCCGGGGGCAGAATCGTCGCGCGCTCTACCGCTTCTACCCGGGGACGGATGCAGTGCAGTCCGGGGGTGCCCGCCTTGCGGTCATAGGCTTCGGCATCGAAATGGACCCGATCCAGGTCGTGGGGGTATTGGGGTTCTTCCAGAAAGGCATACAAGGCTTGCAGGGTCTTCTCCGGGTGGCTGACCAGATGCTCGTATTGCACCAGAATCAGCCGCCCTGCCGCCTGCTCCCCGTAATATGCTTCTTTCAGCGCGTCATAGGCCTGACCAACCAGCCCTTCCGGGCCAGACAGTCCGTTGCTCCGGGTGTACACGGTGCCTCCAGCGCTGTAGTTGAAAATAGAGGAAGGTTCAAAAACATTCCTGCGCACTAGGCGCTCGATACTGTCGATAATCCAGGGCAGCTCCCGCACGCAGGCGATGACTTTGCTCTCCGGGAACAGGGTAGACAGTAACGGCAGCTTGCCGCACCATGTCCGGTTGGTATCCAAAACCACGGCCGCCGGGTTGTCCGCGTAGTAGTGATCCACGATTCCGCGCAGAATTGCCGCCCGCTGGCGGTTGTCGATAAACACGGAGAATTCGTTCTGGCCGCTCATCTCGTGCAGCAGGGTATGCACCAGCCCCGCCACCGGGCTGCTCATGCCCGCCGAGAATCGGGGATTCTGACTCAGAATCGCGGCCAGT
>JAAOMR010000142.1 GCA_018853935.1 Acidithiobacillus ferrivorans | reverse complement strand
ACCCAACGCCAGTAAGTTGTGCACCAATGTACTCAAAACCGCCGATCAGGTTTGGTATGAGGTCCAACCCGCTGAAGGCATTCAGCAGTAAAAAATACATGAAGCCTATGGTCATAATCTTTTTGAGCAAGGTGGGGATGACAGATTCGCCATCGCCACCACCTTTTTCCAGAAGCCACAAAACCCATGTCCAGGCGAACTCAATGGCGGCCAAAGCGCTAAAAACACCCTCTGCAATAGGTAGCGCCTTGGATGCAAATGACCCTTCAAGCCCCTTGTACAGACTAAGTACGTCCCAAGGGTTTGCGTTAGTTACCGTAAACTGACCATTCCCGGCTGCCATTGCAATACCGGAGAATGCCAGTAAGAACAACCCTAGACCAGCAACCAATCCAATCTTCTTCATACCATGCTCCCCTTAGCCCTTAGCCGCTACCACCACCGCCACCAATCTCTACTCATTCGGGTTGTTCATAACAGCTTGCGCTGCATTCTCCTGAATCGTGTTAAAGTTCACCTCAGCCTTCTGATTGTTATCCTTCGACTGGGACATTTGCTCCTGATAGGCCCCCTGGCTTTTTTGCTGTTTGGCAACCAGTACCCCAAGCTGCCCTAACTGCGTAGCCGTGGTCCCGGCAATCTGGTTACCCACCTCCAACGCCTGCAGACGACCGCTAACAGGCTCGTTTTGGATGGTCTGTAAAGTCTGCTGTTCATTCTGGAACTGCCCCATGGACAAATTGTCCGCCTGCAGAGACCCCGCAACCGAATTGTTGAAAGAGTTACCCCACTGCTGGTACTGCTGCTGCGTTGCCAGCCCTTGGGTGCTGTAGCCCGGGTATTGTTGCGTGAACTGGCTAGACAGATTCTGTGCACCAAGCCCAAGGGATTGCGCCTGGCTGGTCAGATTTGCCAACTGCCCAAGATATTGGGAACCCTGCTGCCACAACTGGTTTGGCACATGTTGCAGGTTTATAGCAGCGTCGTAGACCTGCTGGATCTCCATTTTCGTCGTCTCAAGCTGCTGTGCGTACTGCATGATCAGCGTTGTCTCCTGTATGATCTGCTCGGGCATTGTCGCACCACCGGTCAATGTTCCGGCGAATGCCGACGCTGCAGGGGTTAACAGGGCGGCCAGTAGAGCTAACTTCAATATATTTTTCATGGTACATACTCCTTCATAAAAGTGATTCAAGACGCCCAATGCTTCGCTGCACCATGCAGCCCCCGGCTTTCCAGCCAACGGGCAGGCCACATGTTGCCATGTTCCGCCATTAACCCCCGGACTGCAGCGATGTCCTCTTTACCGGATGCGCCGATGAAAGAAAGCGCCACTGGCCCGAGACCCAGATTAAATACCCGTTTGCCCAACGGGGAAATGTAATAGTATTCCCGCTTCATAGCCATGCGGGCCACAATGCCAGCCTGGGTTGCAGTGAGACCAATCTGCTGATATGCCTTGACCCCAATCTCATTGCGAGCCTCTGGATTGGCAAGCAGAATCTTGGTTGGGCAGGACTCCAGCAGCACGCTTCTCAGGGGACTGTCGATAATATCCGTCAAGCTCTGCGTAGCAAACACGACCACTGCATTAGCCTTGCGCAGCACCTTGAGCCATTCCCGGATCTTCTCGGCAAATACCGCATTCCGCAACGCAACCCACGCTTCATCCAGGATAATCAGGGTTGGCTGCCCTTTCAGCGCCTTTTCAATGCGATGAAAAATATACAGCAACACCGGAACCACCAGTGTGTCCTTCTTGTCCAGCAAGTGCTCCATCTCAAACACCTGGAAGGTGGAAACCTCACCAGAAAGCCCGTCCTCCTGACTGTCCAGCAATTGCCCACCAGGCCCCTCCCGGGTGTATTGGGCGATAGCATTCTTCACGGCACGGCCTTGTTCGCCCGCCATTTGCAAACCGGAAAGAAACTCTGTCAGTGACCGGTTTTCCTTTGGCGATAAACGCAACCGTTTCAGCGCATCATAAATCGCTTTACGGCTATCCGGCCCCGCCAGCGGCTTGTCTTTTGCGCTCTGCAAAACCAGCAGGCTTTCGATCCAGTCCGCAGCCCACAGCAGCTCATCATCACTGTCGATCTCCGTCAGCGGTGCAAAGGACAACTTGCTGTCGTCAGACGCCAGATCGTAATGCTTGCCGCCAGATGCACTCACCAGTGGAAAGGCCGAGTAGCCCTTGTCAAAGGCGAATATCTGCGCCTTGGCGTACCGGTAATGTTGTGCCATGAGCAACCCCAACAAGGTGCTCTTACCACTACCTGGCACACCCAACACCAGCGTATGCCCCAGGTCACCAACATGCAGTGATAGGCGGAAAGGTGTGGCGCCCGTAGTTGCCGCAAAGGTCAGCGGCGGGGCAGGTTGGGGGTAGAACGGGCATGGGTTGTGTGCAAGCCCCGGCCAGATCGTGGTCAGAGGCATCAAGTGCGCCAGGTTCAGCGTGTGCATGATCGGCCGGCGCACATTTTCAATGGTATGCCCCGGAATCGTGCCCAGAAACGCTTCCACCGCATTGACCGTCTCCACCCGAGCGGTAAAGCCCAGGTTCTCCAGGATTTTAGCGACTTCACGGGCATACTCGTCGGCCGTCACGGGGTTTTCATGGGCGACAATGGCTGTGGCAGAATAGTACCCGAACCGTACATTGCCTGACCGTGCTTCCGACAAGGCAATCTCGCCATCGTTCGCCAGATTCAGCGCATCCAGATTCTTCGGTCCGTTCGCCGTGCGGAACATTTGGTCTTTGAAGCCATGCACCTGCTGCTTCCATTTTTTGCGCATCTTATCAATGATGCCCGCAGCATACTGCGGGTCAAGAAAGATGAACCGGGTTGAAAACCGCATGGGGAAAGGCAGGTAAGCCATTTGGTCCAGCAGGGCCGGAAAGCTGGCCGACGGGAAGCCCCCAATGGTGACACACCGCAGATGCTTGCCTGCAATCTTCGGCTCCAGACCACCAATAAAATCTTCACTGCCCACGATGGTATCGATGTACATGGGGATATCGGGCAACCGGATCGGGTGGTTCTTGGTGGTTGCGGCGTAGTGCATGTAACGCAACAGCTCATCGGTGCCGTCAGCATTGAGTTTCATGCGCACCATCTTTACTGTGCTGGACATAAAGCCCTCAAAGTCATTGATGCTCTGCTCGAATCCCCGCAGAATGCGATCAGCACGACTCTCCTTGACCTTGCCCTCGGCATCGTCACGAGTAATCAGCGACTCCCTGAAGTTGGCCTCCACATTTAAGGGCGGCATGTACGTCAAAGCGATGGCCTGCACTGTTTCATAGTGCGCACCCTCTTTTTCCCATGCGGTCTTGCGCTCAAGGTCGATCTCACGAGTGGTGCGGTCAGGGAATTTGTTATCAGGGTAATCCACCGCTGGCATGCGGACAGCATCGACGTGGACAGCCCAGCCATTTCCAAAGCGGGACAAAATCTGATTGACCCGTTCCGCCTGCATTGCCAGTTCGGTCGGCGAAGCAGAGCCCAAATCCTCACCCTGGAAATACCATGCGGCCGTCAAGCTGCCGTCTTTGTTCAGCAGTACACCATCGTCAATCATCGCCGCCGCATTGATGAGGTCAGAGTAGCTCTTTGCTTGGGTGCGAAACTCTTTTAATGCTTGCATTATTATACCCCTAAGTCTTAGTGTGATGTGATGCCCTTGCCATTTTAGTTGTGCCATGTACAAGATGCAGCGTACAGCTAAAATGGTAGTATGTGGCAGCAGCAGAAGTTAAGGTCAATGATATACACATGGCACATAAAGTCAATACCCAGCAAAAATCTCAGCCAATATGTTACCAATTACTTATTGCTTATTGCTTTGCAATCTGTTACTCCTTGTTCTAACTGGATAACACGTAAAAGGGTCTGGCAGTTGCCGCTGGTTTTATGCGCCAGGCAGAAGGCCACCCGATGAATAACGATGGACCGCTCACTGGATTGGGCATGGGAATATAGCGACAGCCCGATCATAAAAAGCACACAACCAAGGAACACTCCAACCAGCACGACATTGCGGGTTCGCCGCTTTTCTTCTGGTGTCCCCACCCCAGCAATGGCGGCAGTCATTGTGCGCAAGATGGCCGGGCCATCCCCCAGGGGCTGCTTTATACGTGCCATTATTTCTTCCCCGCCAGCTCAGGAACGGGCGAGGTATAATGCGCCTGCGCCGGGAAATACTTGCCAAACTTGAGAGATCGCTTATATACATGCCGCATCTGCGGGTCAGCCAATGCGACTTTCCGTAAAAAATAAGCGCCAATACCCCAGAGGATCATCCCCAAAAGCACGCCCAACCAGAAAGAAATGTGGATAAAGGCTACGGGCAGAATGAGAGATATCCCAAGCACGCCATACATCAACTCCCGATCCCCACCCATCATCAGAATGTGGCGGTTCAAGCTCGTGTGAAAACCTGCGCTGTGCTGTTGTAAGCTATCTTCTGCCATGATGCTCTCCTTGCCGTTGAAAGTGTGACATAGGCAAACCGTGTGGCTTGCCTATGTCACAGACGGGTTTTACGCCGCCTGTGACATACACATCAGATAACTGCGGACATACTGGGGAACAGGGCAGTCAGGAACGTGCTACCACCGACCAGCAGGGCAACAGCAAGGACCGCCATCAGCAACCGGCGGACGAAAGCGCTCATGTCCTCACCGAATACCAGAATTGCACCTGCTGCGAAAAAGGCACCGATGGCGATAGCCAGGGCGACGGGCCCGGTCAACTGGGTGATAATTGTCTGCAAGGCACTATCCCACGGCATGCTGCCCGAGATGGTGGATGCGCTTGCTTGGGTGAACACCGCCCCAAGAACCATCAAAGTTGCCCCATCCATCAGGGCACGGCGGCCCGCACGACTGCGGAGACTGCGAACACGACTCATAAATTTGTTCATTTGCTTACCCTCATGAAAAAGAAAACCCGATATCGATGATACTATCCTGTACGTTGATAAAGTCAATAACCGCAACTCACGCCTTCGGCCGCCAGATACGCTCCACCAGCCGTTTACCCACCTCATTCTTGCGAATGAAGATTACCACATCCACCGCTTCTTGTATCAGTGTACCCTGTGAAGGAACACCCGCCTCCATGCACAACTGATCCAGACGAATCAGGGCCGCCTCTGGGGAATTGGCGTGTATTGTGCAAACGCCGCCCGGGTGTCCGGTGTTCCATGCCTTGAGCATGGTCAGTGCCGCCGCATCACGCACCTCACCCACAACGATACGGTCAGGACGCAGCCGCATGGTGGCCCGCAGCAGGGTGTTCAGGCTGGCTGCCTGGCTGCCCAGGAGATTGACCTTATTTGGAGCGGCACACTGCAGCTCAGGTACGTCCTCAATGATGACAATACGCTGGTCCCCGGCGGCATGTCGGCCAAGGTAGTCCAGGATACCGTTAACGAGTGTGGACTTGCCACTATTTCCTTGAACCATAAAATTACCATCCACAAACAGATGGTCTGGATGATCCACCTCAAAACCATAGTAAGCGCCGAGTCCAATGGATCGGACAACCCTTATATCTTCACCATAGTAGTGGTGTTCCATAAAACCGCCACTGGGCCGGGCGTGTATAACCGAATATAAAACGGTATTTTTCTTTTCCCGGTCGGGCAAACGGGTCCATTCCATAACCGTTATCCGGTAACGCTCACCCGTTTCCATATTTATTACCGCCAGCGAATGTCCCTGATTCACAATGAACGACGCACCCCGCATGGGCACCACTTCAACCATGTGATCCAAACCCGAATGTACATCTTTTACTATGCGCTCTTTCCCATCTGGCCCCATAACATTATCACCAACAACGACATTCTCCACAGGTTTAACGCTACCATCATGCATAAGAATTGGATGCCCTTTGGCAAAACACCCCGTCCCCCCAACTACCAGAATATTATCACGATTTTTCACGGCATCCCGAATATCATCCGCCTGTTCCGCCGTCATGATGCCATGCTGCACATAATCGTCCAGGGTGAATATCTTCCCTGCTCGCTTGCGAATGGCAAAACTGGCGTTTTCCACAGCGGGCGGGACCAGACCCTCGAAGCGCTCCCCATGCAGCGGCAAATGGCATTCCAGAATAGGTGATTGATCGTGAATCTCCTTGCCCGTGATGCTGGCAATGGTGGTCAGCAAACTCTCAGCATCGCTGGAATACATGTTGCCTATGGGCCGCATGCCCACACCTATGCGATCTTCCCAAATCACCCCATCGGAATTCAGCATGACCTCAACCACCTCTGGGTCGTTCAATGCATGAAGAATCTCAATCCCCAACTCCCGCTTGAGCTTTTCGACCAAACGACGGCGGGACTCGCTGACGGGTTCCTGTGTATGCATAGTCATGCCTACTTCCCTTATAATCATAAAAGTTGAGCATCAAAATTGATGGCTCACTAAAAAGTGACAAAGCAATGATACACCATGCAACTACAAAGTCAATAATCACACTGGCACCACCACAACTCAGTTATAAAAGCGACTCAATACGCTGACAGCCGTGGTGGTTGAAGATGTTGTTGATGGCGATCCGGACGCATACTGCTGCTGTGTATCGATGTTCGGATTAAAAGTTTTTGGCAGACTTTTAAGATCAATCACTAGCTTTGACGGTAAAGTATCGGGATTGCCGGATGCTGCTGCACCCTGTCCTGCAGCATACAGATAGCCATGCATCTTCATGTAGTTGCCATTAAAAGATTGCACCAATCCTTGCGCAACAATGTCGCCGTAAAATTCATCGGGCAGATACAGATACAAAGAGTTGCCACCCGATTGACCCGACAGATTGTTTGCTGTGTTATTTTCACCGCCAACATACAAAGCTACATTACCTAATGCCGTAGGCGTAAATGTTGTGCCGGATGATCCGCAAAATTGCGTTGGATAATAACCGGCAAGCACCGTATCACTATTTTCACAAGTACCAAGCCCTGCATAATTCGGTGCAGTGACCACCGCAGACATCGGTTGTGCAGTACCATCACTGATGATTGTAGCTGTATACATGCCTTCGAGAACAGATAATCCGTTAGCAAAATACCAAACCCCAGGAATAACATCGCTATAATTCGCCGGTGCGGCATAACCCGGGCTGGGTGGCGTTTGTTGATTACATGTGTTGATAGCTGAATCTGTGCATGCCGTATATTTGTAGCTCTGTACGTAATCTGGATATTGAAACTGCCCGTCGCTAGACATATTTGCTACTGGATAACAACCGCTGACGCTAGGTGTTGGTACGTTTTCATTGTAATATTCATTTTCTGGTATAGTCCCAGATGTGCATGCATACGTTATCGACTGATTCTGTATACCATTCAGCCAATTTGATGTAGTTAAGTAATATGTTCCGGCTGGAATACCGGCCACATTTTGTATAGTGATCATTGTATATGGTAAATAGGTAAGAGGATCGGTTGTACTACTTTGTGCAACAATAAAATTCGCCTGTGATGCCAGAGGCTGTGCATAAACTTGCGGGGTAGAGACCGTTTTGGCGGTTAATTGTGTTATATTAACGGTGTAGGAGGGATTGATAACCAGATTCCCGACGGTAGTTGTGCTCGTTCCGCTATAATTCAATACACCGCCGATGTCAGACTGATTTGCTGACAGTGTGCCACTCATTCCCCCGGCTAATATGTTGCCTGGATAAGCAGAAATGCTATTTTGAATGTTTGCAGTATTTATCGTGTCGGTGTAACTCGACCCATACCCCGTACTGATATTTAATGCGCCATCGGAAGTTATGGTATTGAATGTCACACTATTTTGGGTATTTAAAGACACTGCACCGCTGGATATGACAGAACCAGCAGCACCATAACTTTCACTATACTGCTGTGTGCCATTAGACTGTGCTTGTGAAATAGTATCCGTTGTTCCAGAAACGGTAATATTACCCACCGCTTGTACCGTTCCAAAATTGCCAGAAGCGGCGATATCTATGCTGCCGTTAGAAAATACGGAAACTGGCGTTGTTGTGCCGTTGATATCATAACCGGCAGCACTCGTTAAATTGACATCACCCGTCGATGTAATCTGCGCTACGCCTGCAAAAGTATTTGCACCCGTGTGATTTGTTGACCCGCCAAAACCCGCAGCATTGAAAGGACCATTGATAGACAGGCCGTTACCAAGGCCATTTGTACCACCCCCTAGTATAGAGATATCACCAGACGTTGTGCCGGATGAATTTGATATTTGCACCACCGGCTGTGTTATAGCATTGCCAGACCCGCCCGATGCAGAAGTGATACCCAAAAGTGCAGACTCAATAGCCACCGCATTACCACTTTTGCCCGTCGATTGCAGCAGAATATAACCACTTCCGACCGATGGTGTGGTACCCACGCTAAAGGTGTTTGCAGTAACCGAAGTTGTAGCAGAAGACAATATGAATGGCGCTGTTTTATTATTAAACTTTGTGCTCGCCGTTGTCCCAGCCGTATCCTCAGGCAACAAATCTGGATTTGCAGCATATTGTGTCTGCACATACTGTGTCATAGCCTGTATACCAGCAGAAGCGGACACTTTTGCGGCATTACTGTTGCTCGAATTGTACGTATTCATGACTGCGCTTCTGGATTCCAGGTTAACAATTAAAGCCATAGAAAGCACAGTGAATCCAGCAACCAACACGGCCAACAAGGTTGCACCGCCTTTTTCATTCTTTATTTTCATTTTCTTTCCTTTAGCTTCAACCAGGCTAACATCATGTGTATCTTTGTGAACTATTGTACGCATGTTGACACCTCGACGGGGGTTGCGTTCGTGATTAGATTCGTTGCTGCAACAAAAGATTCAGTAGCAACTACAGCGACACCAGATGCGCACTTTCCAGCATTTGTATCCAGCGTGAATGACCACCCGGCACCCACAGGAACTGTATAGTCCGTTTGATTCTGTGCTGATCCCGTTACACAATCACTCATTGCAGACGATGGCGATGCTTGTGTAGATATAGAGAGTGTACGAGTCGATTCTGCATACAATTTAAGAGTTGTTGTGCAAAGTGCTGGGGTGGATCCAGTCGCCGCATACTCATAAGTAATCGTCTGCGGATTCGGTGATGTCACAGTTTGTGCGGGGGATAATGCTGCGGCCGCAGCGTATTCAGATACCGCCATTACTGGATCGGTGTTAGCTGCGCTGGAATAGATTGATCCGGCATTGCTGATTGTCGAAGATAATAATGACTGCATCACTACTGCATGCGTTGCACGATTAGACAGTGAAACATCTAATAATGATGCTTTTGTCGTGAAAGAGATGAGATACAAAATTGCGGCTGCAACAAATGAAAAAAGCACCATGGAAATGATGACTTCCATCAGCGTAAATCCTGCCTGGCTAGACTTAATAGAAAAAGAGTCAGACTTTTTTGGTGCAAAAACGTAATACAGTGTCATGATACTCATGATGGCGAAGCCGTTGCTGCTACGAGCGGCGGCGCAGTAAACCACGGCAGGCCGGCCGATGCGTTAGATGTTGAGCTGCCGGATGTTGATGCGGTAGCTGTTAGCTGTACTTGCTCTGCAGTGCTTGTTGAAATCGTTGATCCAGTGCTTGGCTGGATAATCACAGACCCTGTAACCGCTGTAGATGCATAGCCTGCGGGTAGTGTCGCATCATGTGCTGCAAGCATGCTTGCAGTCAGTGCAGCATTAGACTGACTCGCTGTAATCAGCATTTGCGATGCACCGCCGAAGAGCGAGTACGTGGTGACTGATATCAGCAGTAAGATGACTGTAGAAATCAGAATGCCGACCAGCGAAGACCCTTTTTCGTTAAACATGCTGTTTAGAAAATGCAGTTTTGCACTATCAGTATTATCTGCACTTTCTACATTATTCAATCTGTCTAATCTGTCCATTTGCCACCCACCGATCCCGATTGAAAAGTCCAGTTATACAAGCCATGTGAAAAGGGAGAAGATGAAGAAGAAGGGTTGAAATATATGGATTTGCAGGCTACAGAAGTAGTTGGGAATCCTGTAGCCGACAATGATAGACAACTAAACACAACCCCATTCAGTTGTATTTTTACATGATATGGAAGCTTTTCACGAATCGACTCAGTACCCGATGTAATCTCAAGATAAGGCATGATATCGTCATGAGTGCTCGGTACATATGTCATCGTCGCACCGTTTTCCATGACTGCCATACGTGTCAAAGTTTGCATGGATGACTGCAGTGACCGTGATGCGTCTGCAGCATCATCAGATGATATGTCATGATTCACAAAATCGATTATGGATAAGGCTAAAATACCAAAAATGGCAAGCGCTACCAGCAGTTCAAACAAAGCAAAACCAGCGGCGGCAAACACAGTAGCAGTAAAATCCGCAGATTTAACAACAGCCATATCTATATCGACAACACGACCGTTGACGTAAGGATTATTTTTATCCAAACAATTATCCAATCTGCAATCTACCGCCACCATCATAGCCTCCTTTTATTCTTTCAATGTTTTATTTTCAATGTTTTATTTTTAATATACCATCCAGTCAAGGCAGATAATGATACATTCCACTCATTGCCAGACCACACACAACCGCAATAATGAAATCCAGATGCCCAGCGTCATATTTAAAAGATTTAAGAATAATAAATAAAAACCCAGATGCACCACTTAAAAATAAAAGTACACCTTCCAAATCAACAAATTTATGCACCAAAATCCCGCAAAACAATAATAAAACGAAGGCTAGACAGTATATTTCCGTAATATGTGTATCCGACCCACCACCGCCGCCACCATGCCAATTGTTGAATGTAGCCTTTGCTTTACAGTTTCCATGAATTTCATCTTTTTCTTTTTCTTTTTCATTTTCAGGCACCACACTATTTAAAACACTGGCTGATAGAGCACCTAAAAGTCTTGTATGCATTCTTATATCTACGTAAGCAGCATTTAACACCTGACACCGCTCTGTATGCTCTTTAAAATCAACAACCGTATTCACCGCTAAACGGTCAGGATGATGCTTACTTATCGCAAATCGCCATGCCTTTTTTACATCAATAAACTTGTGCCCTGCACACTCAGTGTCAAGATTGAGCACCTGTAGCTGCTCTGCAAAAGCACTTGCAGATACCCACATGTCATCATCAGGATAACCCTGTACTCTGAGTGTATTAGACATCCAAGCCCCCTGCGACGAATTGAATCAAAATACATCAAACCAACAAGTTTAGTAATCAGAAGGCGGGGGCGGACCGGAAGCCGGTGTAAGCGGTGTACCACCACCATTATCATGAACCCATTGCCCGGTTGTTTTATCAAAAACGACATTACTACCGTGCTCACCAAGCGGTGCAAAGATATCTTGCGAATTGTTCGTCCCGCCGTTCATCTGATACATCTGTATAGTCAGACCACCGCCAGATCCTGGCGCACATGAAGTGCCATATCTGAGTGTCCCATTTGCGCTTATACTCGCATCATCACTCGATGTTGACCCACCATACACACGCTGTTGACTCAGCATCTGCAATGTATCTTGCGCAACACCTTGCGTGACATTTGACATGCTTAACGTCACACACGCCGCCGTACCACCAGATTGAATAATGGATGGATTACTCTGTATAACCGCACCAAACACATTTTCAGACGAGCCATTTTCTGAAACAGTAATAGTCGGAAAAGTGCTGTAACCAGAGTATGGTGTACTGTACTTGCCATTGCCACCCAGCGATCCCGGCACACCTGCTTTTGACTGTGCTTCGATATCTACTGCAGTGGTGACCGCTCGATGAAAATCCGTAACAATTGCCGTTGCTTTTGCAGTCCGTATATAAGATTGATACTCAGGTATCGCAATCGCCGCCAATATGCCCATGATTGCAATAACTATCATCAGTTCTATGAGGGTAAAACCTGACTCAAGACACTCTTTGTCATTTGATGCAAATAACTGTCTTACTGCTGAATGAATTTTCATGGCTACCCCCACAATCACACAATAAAAACATATTGGTATATTGCTTAAATAATCACCTTTAATCTTAAACATCTAACCGCTAAGATTTAAATCTTATATAAAAAATGTAAAAAAACCTTAAAAAAATGGAAGGCGTGCAACACTCTGCCTAATAGCCTCCCATATTTCATCAATAACCACCGGCGATTCACCGGCTTACTGTTGTTATCCAGTGTATGTCACAGCGTTGTTGGCAGTGATCGCTGCAGATGATGCACCCGCAGAGCTGGAGATCGTCTGCGCTGTCAGCATGCTCGTAACCGCCGCTTGCACTTTTGCAGAAGTCGGTGCTTTCAGTGTAACTTTTTCCGGTGTTCCACCCGCAGAAATGGTCGGGCTGGAGATCGTTATGGTTGCACCTGTCGAACCATCGGTAATTGTTGGCGTTGCAAAAGTGTGTGGTACACCGGCCTGCGCCTGCGCTTCTGCATCTTGCACTTTGTGCACAGTCGTTGTGTAGTCTGTCGTAATCGCTGTCGCTTCAGACGTGCGTACATAACTCTGGTACTGCGGAATGGCGATGGCCGCCAGGATGCCAATGATCGCAATGACGATCATCAACTCGATCAGCGTGAAACCGGATTCATTACTTCCAGCCACTGCTTTTGCTTCCTTTGCTCTTGCTACAATGCTCATACTCATGTTTCGTGTCCTCTCAGAGAGTTGATAAATACCCACGACCGGCAAGTAGACGTCTACTTGAATCTTCCAACCATGAGTTCATCATTCATCCAAAAACGGCACTATTTTGTGTTTTATGACTATATGTGAAGCTATATGCACGTACGTTAAAAATCATCTTGAGGTGTATGATACACCATACAAGAATAAAGTCAATAGGCATGCGAGCAGCTTTCAGCAAGAATGCCCGGATATCCAATCCGGGCGTATAAGCCATACCACAACCCTATCACAACTATACAACAACACATCAATCCACGGTCATTTGGTCTTTCTCCCTCCACTCACACCGGCCGTGCTCACGCTACCTTTGGACGATTGCGTGATTATATTTGTTGTTGTACTGCCACTGAACTCACCATTAGGGACTAATTCCAAAGTCCCGTGAGATTCCGGCGCTGTCACGTCAGCAGGGGTAACGGTAATCGGTGAGTTATGAATACCCCCATAAGCCGCAGCAGGTATTGCTGCCGGTATTGCGGCAGGAGCAGGAGCAGGTGCAGGTGCAGGTGCAGGAGCCGGTGCAGGAGCCGGTGCAGGAGCAGGTGCAGGTGCAGGAGCAGGTGCAGGTGCAGGAGTAGGTGCCG
>JAAOMR010000141.1 GCA_018853935.1 Acidithiobacillus ferrivorans | reverse complement strand
CCAAAGGCATGTACTCGGGGGCCCAATAGGTCTGCCGGTAGTCCTTTACACCGGCCTCATACTTTTTTACGGCCATGCTTGCTCTCCTTGTGTCATGGTAGACGACGATGATTGGAGCCACCTGTTAGGCACCAATGCTTGAGTGGCATTGTGGATGATCTGCAAATTTATAAAAGTAAAATATATTTACTATTATGATTTACTATGGTTTACTGTTTGCATGTCTATCCGCCACGCTACCTTGCACCAACTCAAGATCTTCGCTGCCGTCGCTCGACACATGAGCTTTGCCCGTGCCGCTGAAGAACTGCATTTGACACCACCCGCCCTGTCCATCCAGGTCCGACAACTTGCCGAGGCCGTTGGCCAGCCGCTTTTTGATCAAATAGGTAAGAAAATCTATCTGACAGCGGCAGGGGAAGCGCTAACGTCGGCGTGCCACGATGTCCTGGATAGACTGGAATATTTCACGCAAGAGATAGCCGCCCTCCAGGGACTGGAGAAGGGCAGCTTGAAGGTGGCCACGCTCTCCACCACGAAATACTTTATCCCGCGTATGTTGGGAGGATTCTGTACGGAGCATCCTGGTGTCGCTAGTGCTTTGTTTATTGGTAATCGGGAGACCCTGCTGGAGCGCCTCGCGCGTAACCAGGACGACCTCTACATCCTCGGTCAGCCGCCAGAACATATGCATGTTGTCGCGGAAAGTTTCGCTGATAACCCCGTGGTAGTGGTGGTCCGACCGGACCACCCCCTAATGCCGGAAAAAGACATTGAGCCATCTCGCCTGCGGGACGCACCATTTATTTTGCGCGAGCCCGGTTCGGGAACGCGCCTGGCGGCAGAGAAGTTTTTCGAGCAACACGGCGTTGTTCTCAGAACACGTATGGAATTTGGTAGTAATGAGGCTGTCAAGCAGTCGGTGGCTGGCGGTTTGGGCATTGCCGTGCTGTCTGCCAGTACGATACGTGCGGAACTCGCCAACGGAGAACTGGCGATACTCGACGTGCGCGGTTTTCCGCTGGAGCGCAAGTGGTATGCGGTTTATCCGGCGGGAAAACAGCTTTCCCCAATCGTCAAGGCCTTTATGGAGTACCTGTTTGCGGCATCGGCACATGGTGAAAATGGACCAATTTAGGGCGAATAAATGCCTGGTTAAGCATTAAGTGATCGCAACAATAGACACTTCTGCGCTTCCCGATGTAACAGATGGCGCAAGAAAATGCCGTCTGCTGCGCTCGTCCAAATGGACAAAGTCTTCCAATAGTGTAGGGTGAGTTATCTCAGGAATAGGCCCTGAATCTGTCAATTAACCCATCCATCTTTCCATGTCTAGTAAGCGCCACCCAAGCGCGCTGCGTACTGACCACCAATTTCTGGACGTCCGGTTACGCTGCTTATGTATATATGTAGAGTCGAGATGTGACGCGGTAGCGTTAGGTACGGCCTACTCTGTTGTCCGCCCTTTCGTTTGCGGTGTCTCTTTTTTGTTTGGGAAAGTCGTTATGTAATTTTTGACATAATGATCCAGGATGAAACATTGATTTTCATGTCAAAACCAGAGAACAAAAAAGTATCATCCTGGCGCCTACCGGCATCCCTTGTGCTTGCGCTACACCCAATGACACATAAGCAGCGGAAGCGGTCACTGAGAAAGCGAAAAACGTTACATGCCGCGATTGGAAATAGGCGACGTTTACTGGGTATAGAAAGATAGTCTGATTGATACTTTTAGGGCCTAATCCAAACCCAGAAGCACCAATAAGCCAGAGTGGTTAAAAATCTTGGTTTTGCAATGCAATTAGGTGTTGTACATCAATATTTTTATGCCAATTTGGCGATATATATGAATCATGATGGTCCACGTTGGAATAAATTCAACAGTCCGGATTTAAGCCTTTAGTTATCATATAATATAAATAATTATTCTTTATCATTTTTAAGAACGGTGACAACTACTCCGCCAACAATAAGCTTCACAAAGAGAATCAACATCAATAGATATATAATATATTTAAAGCTGATATCTATCCCAAAAAATTTAAATGAAAAATATATGATTACCCCGGCTACTGGCGTGATGCTAAAAAATAAAAAATATTTTACTGCCTTCGCCTTGGTCTTTGACAGTTTCATTTCTCCCCCAATTATCTGTTGAGTGCTAACATGTATCTTGTAATTGTTAGCACCTGTTTAATTGCCGCAACAGTGCTGCAATTGTCTATCATTTGCGCAGTCTGGTTGTTCCCAAAAAAATCGCGCGAAAGACAGGATCACCTCGCACCTGATGGATGATGGCAGCTGAAACGTGACCAATCCAATAAACCCATGCAACATAGGAAATTTCTCTATGGACTCCAGAAAGCGTGGTAAAGGCAGTGGCACCGGCTGAGGACGATGATGCGCCGCGCCCACCGGGGATTACGAGGAAAATGAGTACGCCAGTAATTGCCAAGCCGGTCATGGAGAGGATTCCAATGCCATGCCAGAACCCGGGCAGACCAACAGTGCGTCCCGCCTGCGGTAGTTTCCCTTTAAATAGAGCCAGAATGTCTGTCTTTATTACCGATCTTCCGTTACTGTTCCATGGGAAAAGAATTTTTGACTGCCCATCAGCGTAGATCCATAGCCACTCTACCATGAGGACAGTTGCGGCCAAAAGACCAACCCATTCATGAATAATGAAGTACAGTCTGGTATTCGGATCTGAGACCCAGAAGCCATCGAACAATTCAAATGTCAATGTGGTAGATAGACCGACATGTAACAACCTTGTGCCGCTATCCCATGCGGTTTTTTGCATAATGGCCTCCGTCTTTCATTATTCGCCTCATCTATGCTTGGCTTGCATACCCAATAATGGATCGCACCCGCTCGTCATCGTATATTTTGCTCTCTACCTTGCAATACACCGCGTTCTCATCCGGGAAAATTGCCACTTCTACTACTCCAGGCAATTGTAGAAGTTGCTGGGTGAGTTGACTGTTGTCTTGACTATCGACAGGAAGAGGAAATATCCTGGTAGCGACGTAACGTGGCTGCTGCATCGTGAGCGCCACTATCAACCAGATCAAATAGATGGCCGCCACGGCCCAAAAGACATCACTGTAGTTGTGTTGACCGGGCAGATAAAGCAATCCTCCCAACAAACCGCCACTGAATGCCCCTAGAAACTCCGCCGTGGTATACACGCCAGTGGCCGTTCCCTTGGCACCCGGATGACAGAATTTGGCCACTAGTGAAGGTAAACTTGCCTCCAGCACGTTGAAACCCACAAAAAATAGAAACAGCGCGATGGCAATGGACCAGATGCTGTGATTGGAAAGCGCCATCCAGGCGACAGCAGCCAACAGAATCGCGATCGCCAGCACAAAGACTTCTCGGAGGCGATGCTTGGCCTCACCGATAACGATAAGGGGGATCATCGCTACGAAAGAAAGCAGCATGACCGGGAGGTACAACATCCACTGATCTGCCTCAGAGAGGAGAGGATGCTGCGGATCAATGAGTACCAGCGGAAGCACCACGAAGAGCGCCGTCAGCCCTGTATGGAGTGAAAATATACCAAAGTCCAAACGGAGCAGGTTGGGATTCCTTAGTACGTCCTTCAGTGCAGCAGGGTTCATTTCGGCATCACGATGGAAACGTGCTGGGACATCCGGTATCACCTTGTAGAGCACGCCGATGGCGAGAATGGACAGGGCCGCCGTTAACCAAAAGATTCCTTGTACCCCAATCCATTGTGCTAACGGCGCGGATAACACCAGTGACACGCTAAAGCTGATGCCAATGGTAATGCCGATAGTGGCCATAGCCTTGGTCCAGCGTTCTTCGCGCACCAGATCTGCGGTGAGCGCGATGATGGCGGCGGCTACGGCACCTGCACCCTGTATGATTCGCCCTACCAGCAACCATTCGATGCTGGTGGCCTGTGCGGCGATAACGCTGCCAATGGCAAAAATAAGGAGTCCCGCCGCAATGACGGGTTTCCTGCCCCACTTATCTGACAGCCTACCGAAGGGGATTTGAAAAATGGCCTGAGTCAGGCCGTAAGCACCCAGAGCAACGCCAATGAGTATCGGATGGCGTATTGCCCCATGCAATCCGTGGGCATACACAGAAAACACCGGTAATACCAGAAACAAACCGAGCAGGCGTAAGCCAAATATTCCGGCCAAGGCAATAATGGATCGACGTTCACGTCCGTCCAGAGCATTTTGCGGGGTAATCATATTTATCCTTTTCTAGGGTTATTGGGGACCGTCATGATTGAATCATTTATGCTTATTGACTAGATTCGAACAGCTTTTTTGTCATTGCATTCCACTGCCCGCCTATCTTTACGTAGGCCTCTTTTGCTATTGCGCAAGAATGTAAGGACATATCGGGGTTGTGCTTGGCACACCAACTGAGTTGAATATGAAGCGCTTCAGTATTTTTTGTTCTTGAAAACCATGCCGCGCTTTTATGCGAATATGGCGACTCATTAGATGTCACACCAGAGCACCCAGCCAAAAACAACATGGAAAACAAAAAAATAGCGACAGCATTGCGGTATGACATTGCTAGATACCTTATCATGGTTCACATTCCAGTTTATTGACAAGATATGATGTTGTTGGTTCCCACGTCATCTCAACCGGGTAATTTATTTCACCAAATGAAGCTTGGTTGTATGGGATGTAAGGATTATTTGTCATCCATTTTCTCTTCGACGATGTAATGGTTTTCAGGAACGGGAAGCCCCTCGCGATGCAATGGCAGGGTATAAATGCTGTCCTGCAAAAACACACGGCGTACGGCAAAAGCAGTCAGGGCTGTCACCATGGCTGGCAGCAGAACATGGTAGTTTAAAGTCGGCAACATGAGGCTGCCGTTCCAATGGCTGATGTAGGCATGGGCAAGGAGATGACCGCTCCCGAACACCTCCTGCGTCACCCAACTGGCAGAGACTGTTGCCACGAGTGTGGAGAGGACGGTCCAGGGCCGCCAGTCGGGCACAATCACTTCCATGGCCAGAAACCACCCACCCAGAGGCGCATTGAATACGGCGGCGATACCGGCACCGACACCACAACCCAACAAATGGATGCGTCGGTGATCCGGCACCCGAAAAAGATGCCCTACCAGGGCACCGATAGCGGCACCGAACTGCATGGCCGGACCCTCGCGGCCAGCGGAACCGCCCGTGCCAATGGTGATGGCTGTCGCCACCGGTCGTATGATCGCAATCACCGGCCGCATATGGCCCCGATCGGTATGCACCGCACGTAGTATCTGGCTGACACCGGCACCCTGTGCTTCCGGTGCGAAGTTGCGCACCAGCACGGTTACCAGCAGGGCGCCGATCACCGGCACAAGAATAATCCATGCGCCCCACGGGGAGACGGGAGTATGTTCCCGTGCGTTTTGCGCAATACCAAAAGTGCCTAAAATCGCTGCATTATGAATGCCGGCAATCAGATAATGGAAAAGTACGGCACCCAACCCGGTCAACAAACCCACTCCGGCACCCAGCAGAATCAAACCAGGACCTTCGTGATGCGGCTCAAAACTGCGATGAAACCATGCGGAAAGTTCCATCAGAGTACTCCTGTCATAGCGCCGTGTGAGGGCGTAGCAAGCGCATGGGCAGGGAGGTGTAGGCCAGCACATCCTCAATCGTCACAATAGCTATAACATCTTCGTGATGTTCTGGGGGATCGATCCGGCAGAGTAGCGCGCATTCCTGATGAGTGGCGCGGAATCGGGCGACCAAATCATATATTTGGTAATCCACAGGAACACTAAACCAATCCTCGCTGGCAAAATTTTCTATGGGGGTCGAGGTTTGTCGGTGTCGCAGCAGCTCACGTACGCGCGGGGCGGTCAGTACCGCACGGGGTTGCGTCCCTTCGACGATCAGGATGTGTGGTATTTCACGGCCGCGATGGAGCAGCACCGCGATATCCGCCAGCGTTCGGCTACCTTTTACCCGGATCAGCGGGGTTTCAATAAACTCTCCAGCCGGACGCATCAGGTAGAGGTTGCTGTGCCGCGCCTCAGGAATGAAATGACCGCGGCGGATCAGTTTGCGCGTGTAAATCGTCTCCCTTGTTATCAGTCGACGGACTCCAAAGGCCAGAGAGGCGACGATAATCAAGGGAATGATAATGTGGTAGTCGCTGGTCATTTCAAAAATCATCACGGCGCCAGTAACAGCGGCACCGGTAGATGCGGCGACCATCCCGGCCATCCCCAAGGCGGCCGCGATGGTCATACTGACCTCGATTCCCGGCAGTAAATGATTGGCGATGACGGCATAGAGCCCGCCCAGCACAGCTCCGACATACAGCGCGGGAGAGAACACACCGCCCGACCCACCGGAACCCAGCGTAACGGAAAAAGTCAGGATCTTCAGTAAAAGCAGGAGCAGGAGAAAAACGGGCTGCGTAATGACGCCGTCGAGGATATCCTGAACCGTCGCATAACCCACGCCTTCTACGTAGTAATGACCGGTAAAGATGATCATGAAATAAAGGATCAAGCCGACGCCCAGCATGCCCGCGGCGTGGCGTGCGTAGGGATTTTTGATCCAGTGTTCGAAGCGATCCTCGGTCCAATACAGACAGCTTGTGAACAACAGGCCGGCCCCGCCCGTCAAAAGACCGAGCAGAACATAGGCGCCATAGGCCCCGGCGCGTTGGTGCAAGGTCTGGTTGATCATGTGCTGAGAGATGATAAACGACGGATAATTACCCAGAAACAGGCGTGATACGAAGGCGGCGGTACCTGTGGCGATCATGACCGGAACAAGCGTCCGCGCACTGACTTCCACCAGCATGAGCTCGATCGCAAACAATATGCCACCCACCGGGGTGTTGAATGTTGCGGCAATACCAGCTCCCGCTCCCGCCGCAATCAGTCCCAGTCTCTGCCATTCTTGCAACCGCAACCACTGGGCCAAGCTGGAGCCGAAGGCGGCTCCGATCTGAATAATCGGCCCCTCCCGTCCTACCGATCCACCACTGCCGATACTGATAGAAGACGCGAGCGCCTTCACCAGAACCACCACGGGCCGAATAACGCCGCTCCCATAATAAATGGCATCCATAACTTCAGGTACGCCGTGCCCTTTGGCTTCCGGCGCAAAAGTTCTGACGAGCCAGACCACCACAAGCCCGCCGAAAACGGGGACCAGCACCACCCCCAAGCCCCAGAAGCTGGCTGCGGAATGCTGCAAGTCATCAAAGCGTGAGGAAATCTGACCGAAGAAGAAGGCATTATGCATCAGGCCGATAAGACGCCGGAAAACGACCGCACCCAAGCCCGCGACAATCCCCACAAAGAACGCCAGAATCAGATGAAAGGCTGGATTCGTCCGAAACGCCCCCTGCCATCCTCTGACGTTGCGCTCCATAACGAGGGTATCCATGTTGGCGGGTAGGGAAGCACCGTTGACCATCACTACACTCCGGGGACTCGTTTTTTGAAACTATGCTATTCTTACTGTCAAATCAAATCGATTTAATTGAAAATAATATCGGAGAACCCGATGACGATAGATGCCGAGCAGTTGCTCACCCTCCTCGCGGTTGCAGAAACCGGCAGCGTCAGCGAAGCCGCACTACGTCTGGGACGGGGACAGCCTGCCATCTCGGAACGCCTGCATAAACTGACACGGGAAATCGGCGAGCCTTTATATGTCCGTGAGGGCGGTGGCATTCAGCTAACGCCCGTTGGCCAAGCATTAATTCCCGATATCCGGCAGTTGCGCGCCAAGTTACAAGACATTGAAAATCTGCTCATGCGCCAGAAATCCTTGCAAGCCGGAGAACTGCGCATCGCCTCTACCAGCCTGATTGCCAATTATTTACTACCGCAATATTTGCAAAGTTTTCAAAACCAGAATCCAGGGATCAATCTCTACATAAAGAGCGGTGTGACTTATTGGGGAGACATCAATCTTTCCGAGCTGGACGTCTTCTTTTTTGAAGGAGAGATGGATATACCGCATCTACCCGATAGTTATGAAATACAATCCTGGCTGACCGGCGAAATCGTCGCAGTCATGCCCAAAACCCATCCCCTGGCATCATTGTCGGCACTGAGTTTGGAAGACGTACAACCTTATCCTGTGGTATGGCGAGAGCCTTCTTCCGGAGTTCGAAGGAGGCTGGAGAAGGCGTTCAGACAAAAAAACATTGTGCCCGCGCATTTCATTGAGGTGGCCGATGTGGAATCCGTGGGGGCCATGGTAAAGGCTGGCTTGGGAATAGGCTTTATGACCCATACGGTTTTTGAACAGAGACCGGATTGGGATCTGCTCTATAAGCCCCTCTCATCCGCTCAGCTGATTTGGAAGAGCTTTATGGCTATTCCAAATCCGGCAAGGCGTTCCCGCGCTTTGTCAGTTTTTTTGGACCTTATGGGCTCATCTACGCCGTTGGCCCGAGATTCTTCTGAGTCATCGCTATAAAATCCTGATGCCTCGGCGGATTGAGCTCCAAGTGCTTATAGACTCGGACCTTGACCCAATCATTGACAAATACCCAGAGAATACAATAGATCCAGACCACGAAAAACGTCGCTGCGGCCTTGGTCAAAATAGCCGACCAGAGGAGGATCGCCGAGGGGTAAGGTTTCCGAAAGAAGGGCTTGCGCGTGCGTGTAATGAACAAAGTCAGGTGCCCGGCGATTGCCAGTTTGAGAAAAATCAGCGTTTGCAGATGCGCGATGTCCATCTGGAAATAATCTTTGCCAAGCGCATCAAGCCGTTTTTTTGGGTGCTCTGCTATTCCACCAGGCCAGCCAGAGCAGGGGCAAGGCCCAGAGCGCTGACCAAGTATAGATATTACCCAGCGAAATCAATTGTTGCAGTGGGCCGAGACCGAAAGAACCAATGCCTTCGCCAACCATGAGGGCGCCGACCAGTAAGCCGGCCATTTGCGTGCCTTCTTGCGGGTGCGCGGCAATGCCGTAGGCCATGCTGTAGGGATAGTAGATTCCGCAGGCGACTCCGGCAGCCGTGAAAGCGACGAGCAGCCCCGCCGCCGCCTGCAGCTGGGGGATGATGAAGAAACAGGCGGCCATCCCCAGCGGTGCCAGCAGATAAGCAATGCGACGATGGATCAGATGATCCGGAATGGCGCCGAGGCCAAAGCGGGCGATGGTCATCCCACCCCAGAACACCGACAGGGCGAGCGCACCTGTAGCCGCGGGCAGGTGGCGGTCAACGCTGACCAGCACATTCGCCCAACTACCAAAACTGCCTTCGCAGATGGCGTAGATCATTACCCCCACGGCGAAGGGGAGCATCGACCGTCGCCACGCCCCCACCCCCCCCTGTTCATTACTTTCGGAATCCCCGGCTTGGGGTAATAACATCAGCCCCAGCCAAAGAGTGAGCAGCACAGCAGGCCAGGCATCCCAGGTCAAAACGGTCTGGAAGCCGGCGAGAATTATTGGCGAGATGGCGGTGGCGCCACCGATGACGGCATTGAGGATGGTGACGGCCGCCGCCGCCGCTCCGGCGAAGAGCAGGGAGGCAGCACGGTTGATAGCGGCATTGGTCAGCCCGAAGCCGATGCCGAGCAGAAAGGTTTCAGCGAGGAGCAGTACGATAATGGTAAAACCGTGGGTGAAGGAGGCGGTAACCAGCAAGCCCATGGCGATAGCATTACAGAGCACCCCCAGCCGGAACAACCCCGCGCTCCCCAGTCGTCCGTGCACACTGCCCGCCGTTAATGCGGCCAAAATGGCGCCGATGATCTCCGGAAAATAGAGGAGGCCATAGGTGGTGTTGCTCATGTCATAGGGGGCACTGCGCAGGGTGGTGCCGAGGGCAGGAATAAGGACAAAGGCCGCCCCCTGCAGGAAACCGGCGCCATAAACCGCCGTGGTGCCGCGTTTCATGGCATTCCCGTAGCAAAGCGGGCGCTGATCTGCGCCCCCACCCGCAGGGCGTTGGCGATGATGGTCAAAGAGGGATTCACTGCGCTGATGGAGGGCATGAAGCTGGCGTCCACCACATAGAGGTTATCCAGGTCATGCGCCTTACAGAAAGGGTCGAGGACGCTGGTGGTCGGATCTTTACCAAAGCGGCAGGTGCCCACTTGATGCGCGGTGGCAGAAATATCCATGGGCTGAAAAAACACCGCAAAAAAGCCGACCTGATGCAGTATCTGCCGCCATTTCCTGCAGAGCCGTTGGTGGCTCTCACGATTTTTGGGGTTCCAGTACAAACGGATGTCGCCGTCAGGGTCGAGGGTGACGCGGTTGTCGGGATCGGGGAGGTCTTCGGTGGTCAGCCACCAGTCCACTGAATGGCTGGCGGTCCAGGCACTGGCTGGGATGGGCAGCAGGGGTTGTTGGGCATGCAGCAGCGCCGGGGTAATCTTGCCGAGACTCTGAATATGACCAAGGGGATAGGGATAGTCGGCGTCACCAGAATCATTGTAAAAGTCATTGATGGCCAGTGTTTTCTGGAAGATGGTGCGGTTCTCGCGGCCTGGCTTGATGGCCATGCAGGCGCTGTTGAGATGACACATGTAGTTGCGCCCCACCTGATCACTGCGGTTAGCAAGGCCTTGGGGATGCTGTTTGTTGGCAGAGGCGAGGAGGAGGGCGGCACTGTTGACGGCGCCAGCGGCGAGAACCACCAGGTGGGCACTGAAGCGACCCTGATCGGTTTCCACACTTTCCACGCGGCAGCCGTCGCTGCTGGACTGTAAGCGACGGACGCGCTGTCCGGTAAGCAGGCGTACCCCGCTGTGTCGCAGCGCCGGGGCGATCCCGCAGACCTCCGCATCACCTTTGGCATGGAGCATGCAAGGGAAGCCGTCACAGGTAGGGCAGCGCACGCAGGGACTATGCTGGGGGTCGTCTTCCAGACGGTGGAGGGCCAACGGCAGGGGAAAGGGATGCAGGCCCATTTCGCGCAGGGCCTTATCGACCAGAGCTACGTCTTCTTCGTGCGGGAAGGGCGGATAAGGGTAGGGATTGCGTGGCGGCTCCGTGGGATCAGACCCGGCGGTGCCGTGGGTGAAATACCAGCCCTCGGCCTGATCGTAAAAGGGCGCGAGATCGGCATAGCTGATGGGCCAGGCAGGCGTCACTCCATCGCGGTGCTGGCGCGGGTGAAAATCTTTTTCCCGGCGGCGCAGTACCGCAGCGCCATAGAACTTGGTATTACCGCCCACATGATAGCCGGCCACCGGTGAGAAAGGCTTGCCGTCCTGATCGCGCCATTGCTCATCGGTGTGATAGCGATGTTCGGCAAAGACCGTCCTGGCGTCCCAGTTGCCCCATTCACGGGGCAGGTAGTCGCCGCGCTCCAGGATGAGAATGTTCAGGCCTGCTTCGGCCAGAGCGCGGGCGATGGTGCCGCCGCCAGCGCCGCTGCCGATGATAATGACATCGGCGTCCATGTTCAGCCGCCGTGGCGGAATTCAGGGTAAATCAGCATCCCGCCATCCACCGCGAGGGTGGTGCCGGTAATGTAACTGGCCAGATCACTGGCGAGAAAGGCCACCACATTGCCAATCTCTTCGGGCCTGCCAAGACGGCCCATGGAGATTTTCTCGTCCAGGTCTTTAAGGGATTGGGGGTCAGCCCAGACCGACTGATTAATGGGTGTCTGGATGGCGCCGGGAGCGATAGCCACCACCCGGATGCCCTTATCCGCCGTTTCCTGGGCGAGGGTCTTGGTGAACATGGACAAGCCTGCCTTGGCGCTGGTATAGGCACTGTAGCCTTCCCAGGGAATAAACTCATGCACGGAGGTGATATTGATGATCACCCCGCGTTTGGCCTTCTCCATGCGCGGAATGGCGGCACGGGCGCAATAGTAGGGACCCATGAGATCGACGGCGAGAACCTTTTCCCATACCTGCGGATCATCCTCGCCGACGCTGGCGCGCGGACCATCCATGCCGGCGTTGTTGACGAGGATATCCAGGCCGCCGAAGGCGGATTCAATTTCCTGCAGCAGTTTCTCCACGGCCGCCGGATCAGACACATCTGCCTGGAAAGCCTGTGCTCTGCCGCCCAGTTTCTGAATGGCCGCGACCACTGCCTCGGCTTCGTCCAGACCTTTCCGGTAATGTACTGCCACTTGTGCCCCGGCCGCTGCCAGTGTCTCGGCAATAGCCCGCCCGAGGCCACCGCTCCCACCGGTGACCAGCGCCCGCCGGCCCTGTAAGTCCAGATTGATCATGCCGCACCCCCAATGATATCGATATGAAAATCTTCACCCTGCCAGTCGCCGCTGGTGCGCCAGTGAATGGTGAACTGCACGCTGTCCCCGGCCGATAATTTCTGCACCGGTAGGAGGACGACATGGCCGAGGCCCCAGTCTTCCGAGTCGGTGTCCTGTACCGACTGCCAGCCATTGATGCCCCAATGCAGGGTGAAGGGCGCCTGCAATAACACCCGCAACTCTTGTCCGGCGAGCAGTTGACGCGGGCGCTGACGCAGGCGCCAGAGCCGGTAGCCAATCTTCGGAACCTTACCCTGATAGCGCTTCCAGGTATTCGCCGGACGATCTATCGGCGCACCCTGCACAGCGCTATGGCAGAGTTTGACGAACTCGCCATGGGCCCAGACCAGAGGCATGGCCGAGCCGCTGGGGTGGCCGGGAAACAAGCCCTTTTCGGGTATGGGGGCCGCATCCCAGACTTGTTCCGGGAGCAAGCCACCCTTGCCGGTCATGGCCACCATGGCGTTGATATAGGGCAGGGCATCCTCCCCGGCGGCGAGGGCGTAATGACCCCGTTCACCTACCAGCAAGGGCCAACCACGGCCGATGCCAGTGCCATCGAATGGGCTGCCATCGGCGTGCTCTCCGTAACCATCCCCGTTGTAGCGGTGCCAGACCGGGCCACTTGGGGTATCGGTCTTGAGCACTCCGTCAATGACTTTAACCGACGCCACGATATGTGGGTCATCGGCCCTGCGCAGTCCGTAGCGCACCAGTTGCAGGAAATCATTGGCCACCTGTTCGCAGGCGGGCAGGTGGGGGTCGTGGGCGCGATTTTTGATGAGCACCCACTCATTTTTGGCGCCATCCTGCACCAGGACGTCCGCGGGGGTAATACGCACATAGTAGCCGGGCACCTGGAAGCGTGCCGCAAGGTCCGTGCCCCGCACGAAGGTCCACTCTTCCAGTCGGGCATTCCAGTAATCGGCCAGCATCAGGGCACAGTCGCTGGCTTGGCCGCCGAGGAAGTCCGCGCCCTCGACCAGCGCGGCAATGGCGACTGCCAGGGTGAAGGGATTGACGCCGCCATCCTCTTCCCAGCGATCCTGCCCGGTCACGGGTCCTTCGTGGACGATGAAGTGCAGGGCACGGGTGATCATGTCGGTGACGGCGACATCGTTTAACGCCTTGTACTGGCGCAGCAGCGAGGCCAGGAGCACGGGAAATCCGGTTTCATCCAGTTGCACACCCTGCCAGAAGGGTTTGCCGCCCAGCCATTGATTCTGCAACCAGTGACCGTCGGCTTGCTGGGTGCTGATCAGGTAAGTGAGTACCTGTCGTGCCTCGGTCATGGCGCCCAAGGCCACCAACGCCCCGGCGCTTTCTACCAAATCCCGTGACCAGACCAGGTGATAACCACCACGACTGGCGCTGGCCTCGCCCCAGGGTATCGAGAGGCTCGCGACCAGGGCACCGGGAAAGGTGCGGTCTTCATGCACCTTGAGGACAGTGGCCGAGCGAACATAGAGGGCGTTGGCCGCTGCGGGCAACTTTCTGGCGAAGCGGCGCGGGGTCGGATGGCGTTGGTGCCAGGCATCCCAGCCGGTACGGTAATTTGTAGCGCAACTCTGAAAGCCTTCAGCCAGGGAGGACCAGGCGTTGGTGGCGGCGGCTTCTTTGCTGGTGCCAAGACCTAAGGCCAGCGTGCCCTGCCGGGGCAGGCGACTGGCGAGGGCAACCTCACCCGGACCGGCCTCCTGATAATCCCACTGCATCCGCCCGTTCTGGTGAAAGTCCTGCCAAAGATCGCTGCTGCCAACCTCGCCCACCGAGCAGCGTTCTAACGCGGGGTAGCCATCAACGTTGCGACAAGCGAGGGCCAGTCCAAATGGACCCTGTTCCGCCCAAAGCACCGGTCGACCCTCCCAATCACCCACCCAGCCACGATTGTTTTCAGCGTCTTCACCGAGGCGGGCGGAGCAGAGCAGATAAGGCCGCAGCGCCGCATCACCCGCCAGCCGGAAGTCGAGCAGCAGTACATCGCGCTCCGGATCGGTGCAGATCTTCAGCGTAAAATCAAAGCGCTCATGATGATGGCGAATGACGGGCAGGGGAATGCGGGGATCATCCAACTCCAGTTGTGGTTCCGGCAGCGTTTTCAACTCCTGCCAGAATCCCTGACCATCGGCGATGATAAAGCCGAGGTCGCGGATCTGGGGAATGTCGATGCGCGGGTAAAATACTTCGGTGACAATACCCTTGCCGATGGTGAACCAGAGTTTTCCATTGCCCAGAGCCGTGCCCACACAGGACTTCTGGGCGGTTGACCAGACGGGGTTGCGCCAAGTGGCACGGGGCGCTTTGCTGATGTTATCCATGCTTCGCTCCTGAGGTGGTGACTGTATTGCCCACGGCTATTCAGGACGTCAGGTCTGGCCAGCCCGTCCGCCTGCGGCGGCAGACCGCGCCGTTAAGTAACCGCTGGCGGACGCCCCGCCCGCAGGCTATCCCGTGGCGCTAATAAATTAACAAAGGTCAATTACGCTCCACGCTCCATCAGATATGCATCGGGCTACTGTTGGCCATCGCTGTCGAATTACCGATCGGTGTCTTCTTAGGATGGTAGTTCAGTCCTGGCCGCTGCGTTGTCCCGCATGGCCTTGACCGCCTGCCCCAGCCCTTCCTGAAACCGATGACTGTGCACATGCAACTGGCCGAGCAGGCGATGGAGCTCCTCGCGCGTCCCGCTTTGCCGGACCTGGAGAATTTCCCGGCCCAGGATATGCACTGTTTCGTGCTCGGCCAGCAATGCCTCTACCCCTGTCAGTTCTGACGCATGGGCGTGCAGCCAGGTCGTGATCGGGCAGGCGGCCAGTTCCGTATGCTCGTGACCCTCATGATTCATCGCCGACTCTGCTGCCGCCCGCACCCATCCCAGATGCTGGTACAGGGCCAGCATCGGCGTGTCCGCATCCCCGGCGCCGAGGACAAAGCTGCGTACAAAATCCGCCACCACTTCCGCCTCCAGCGGCCTGGCAATGGCATACCCCTGGAGATAATTGACCTTCATTTCGCGCAGGAGGGCGATGTGCGCTTCGGTTTCCACCCCTTCCACGGTGATGAGGACGCCCATCGCCAAGCCCAGATTGACGAGGCTTTCGACGAAAATCAGGTCCTGGGGCTTGTTCGACAACTCGCGGATGAACCCCTGATCGATTTTGATCTCGTCAATGGGCAGATTTTTGAGCCGCAGGAGAGAGGCGTATGCACTCCCCACGTCATCCAGGGCGATTTTGACGCCCGCACCGCGCAGTCGCTGCAGATGTTCCAGGGCTGCCTCCTGTTCGAGGATTTCCCCGATTTCCAGCACCTCCAGCACCAGGGATTTCGGAGGGACACTCGGATACGCCGCCAGGATACTAAAGATCGTATCGGCAAATCCGGGTTGATCGAGTTCTTCCGGGGTGACATTGATGCTGAGAAAGAGGTCCAGTCCGGCTTCCCGCCACTGTGCGAGCTGCCGCAGTCCCGTTTGCAGCACGAAGCGTCCCAGTGCCTGACGCTCCCGTAGCCCCAGGGCGGAAAGGAATTTGTCGGGGGAGACCTCCCGACCCTCCCGGTTCCAGCGGGTCAGGGCCTCAAGGCCCACCACCCGATCCGTCGCCATGGCCACCAGAGGCTGATAGCGTAGGGTCACCGCTCCGCTGGCCAAGGCCCGCAGGAAATCCCGGCGCAACATCTCATCGCCCATGCTGACGCTGCCAATATCCGGGTGGTAGAGCTGCACCCAGCCCCCACTCTCGCGACCGGATCGTATTTTGGCGGCATACATGGCCTGGTCGGCGTGGCGCAGGAGTAGGTCGGCATCCCCCTCGTCAAAGGGATAGAGCGTCAACCCCAGGCTTGCCCGGATGCTGACTACCTCTCCGTGGATGCGGAAAGGCTGTGTAATCGTGGCCTGGAGACGGGCCAGAACCAGATCCAGTTCATCCATGCTGCGCAGGCCTTCCAGCAACAGGATAAATTCATCGCCCCCCAGGCGCGCGACCGTGTCTGTCCGCCGTACCGCGTTCTGCAGGCGGCGCGCCATTTCCTGGAGCAGATCGTCACCGGCGGCGTGTCCGTAGGTGTCATTGACCGGTTTGAAGTCGTCGAGATCCAGAAAACCCACGGCCAGAAGCTGCTCCTGGCGGTCGGAACGCGCCAGCGCCTGATCAAACACCAGTCGCAGGCCATCGCGGTTGGGTAGACCGGTCAGGGCATCGTGGATGGCGCGCTTTTTTTGGTGGTCCCGCTCATCGATAAGAATCTCTTCTTGCCGATTACGCAGACGCATCTCCCGCGCCAGCAAAAACAGCGTAAACGCACCAATCCCAAGCAGGCCCAAAACGATGCCGATATTATTGAGCAGCGGCCTTTTCTCCTCGTCCCACCCGGCTTGTGCCACCAGGGACGTTGGCCATCCTGCGGCGATGGTCCATGGGTATCCCGGCACCGGTACACGCACTTGATTGTCAGGGGGAAAACTCTGCAGGGAAGGACCGGAAAGAGAAAGCTTCCCCTGCCGGAAAAAAGCAAAGGGAACATGCTGTGCATCCAGCAGAAACAGGTTGTAATTGGGTGGGATGGTAAGCGTATCGAGACTCATGATGTTGATCGGGCTGCCGACTGAGAAGAAAGAATGGGTGCCTCCGGCATCATGCACCCTGTAGCGCATAGTGATTACCTGCGCGTGCATCCTCTGGGCATAGTGAAGCTTGCCAACCAATCGGTTCGGGTGGCCAGGCAAAGGCGTAAAATCATTCGCTAGCGAAATCGGCCGGGAAGGTTGCGGCAACGTTGACCAAAGAATGCGATCCCCCGAGCTGTTTTGAAGATTGATGGCCATGACATTGGGATATTGTGCCCGGAGGATTTGCACCTGCTCTAAAGTCCTGGTGCCGGGTGCCTGCACTTCGGCATCTTGGGGTAATAAGACGTTGCCGACATAGATCAGATTGTCGAAATACCTATTGAAAACGGCCGCCACTTGCAACGCCGCGCTCTGCGCGGACAGTGCGGCGTGCAGTTTGATGTCGGCTGCAACGACTCGATGCAAATGCTGAGACTGCTGAATGTACAGCGCCGTCAGCAGGCTCGCCAGAAGCATAAAGGCTATGCCCACCTGCCAGAGGGTGCGGCGCTGCGGCGCGGTTAACGGTGGAGCGAGCATGGTAAGCGGGTACGATTTTGGGAGGAATATCTGAATAGTAGACAATGGTATCTTTCCGGCACCTGGTGAAACTTGCTCCAGCAGCGGTGATAGCTTGTCATTCCGACCATCCTATCATTGGTCTTCGGCGGCACCATTCTAGATCATTACGATACCGGCTGTCCTCTTTGGTTGTATCAAAATGAGTATAAACATATTCGCTATAAAAATGGGTTGACGATATGCAGGCGCCCCTCAAGAATCTGTCCATGATGCATATCCTCCGTGTATAGCGTGACGCAATGCGCCATGAGGGCTGAAGCCACGATCATGGCACCCCAGATATTGTACTGATAGCGCTCCGCGATCTGGATGCCCTGAATATGCGTGTCCAGGGTAACCGATGTGACTTCACAGAGGCGATAGAGAGGCGCTAGCACCTCCCGGACTTAGGGCAAGGACATCGCCATCTTACGCCGAGCGACAGATTCTGAGTCAATCCAGCGTCAGCCATTGACCATGCGTCAGCACCAAACATTTGCCACCTATGGAGTGTTGTAACGCTTCGTAACCATATGAACTAAAACATAAACATAAAATTCACGACCTGATCAAAGGCGAATAAACTTGACACACTCAGGCGCTGTTTTATAGTAGACTGCGGCAGTTTTGGGATTAACTCCATGCAGCCACATCAACCTATACCTTCCGCCGATGATCCACATGTCGCTACAGTGGCGGATGCGCAGCGTTACCAGTTCCGAAGTTTGACTATTGTGCTGCTGCTCTTCAGCGCCTATGGCGCCGTCGTAGCATTAGCGATGCCGGGCTGGATATTGATGATTATGGTGTTGTTCTTGTTGCCCCGCTGGATGATCTATACCCACGAACTGTTTCATTTGCGCGGCCCCACGCAAGTGGATTTCGCCACGCGATTGATGCCTCTGCCATTTACGCCTTTTGCACTGGGTTATGACGAATTCAGGCAAATCCATTTCAGGCACCACAAGCATCCAGCGACTCGCGCGGACCCTGATGCATTTCACCTGCTGGGAGGACCAAGGCGGGCAGCCTGGGGGGCTTTAACCGTGCCCGAGCAAGCGTTTTTCCGTTGGATAAGGCAGCCCCATGGAATTCGGACACTTTCGCCAGGCTTCTGGTGGCGGACTGGCATTTTTGGCGCTTGTCTTTTGGTAGGCGGTTGGACCTTTCTCTGGTTCTGGATCCCGTTGCGTCTGGTGTACGCATTAGGAGATTTCTCGTTTTTTTATCTGCCGCATGTGCGCGACGGTGTGCCTGGCACCTACTGCCTGAAACTTCCCCGGGCATTCCAGGTGCTGGCTGAACTGCTCTATGGCCGAACCCTGGTGCGGGCAACGATGTTTCATGATCGTCACCATCTCCATCCCAGCATTCAGGCTCGTGCGCTTCCGTTTTGGAACCCTGAACATTTATGACTGCGTACTGAAGCCTTGGTCGGTCAACAGTTTTACGTAGAACATTCCACGCAGGCTTCTCCATCTGCTGTGGAGTCTTTTTCCGCATGGACAAACCCGCTTCGATGGCTTCCCAATAACGATCCTCCAACTGTGCATTCTCTTAATCTGGTCTCGCAGCACAGCAGCCCCTACGGGGTAAGGCCGAGATTGATCATGTCGGATCAGATCGATCAATGGTGCAGGCGGGAAATATTTGATGGCCATGTCGCGTACGCCCAGACTGGCCAGCCATCGCGCCTCGTCCTTAAGTTATCCTCCTTCGAGATGCGTGTCGGCCACCGGTCATGGGTGCTGCCCGGCAGTCAAACATGCGAGTGCGTCCTCCCCCGGTAGGTTGCTTGTCGCTCAACCGGCACTGTCGTCATCAGAAATCGTGCTCCGCCGTGCCAGCAGGTGGTGCATTTCCTCCAGAAACCAGGCGCATCCGAAAGCACATAGACTGACGGCCGCCGCCACCCGGAAATCGACGTGCAGTGCTTGGACAATTCGGCTCTGGTAAGCCAGGCCCGCTGTAGTGTCGGACAGCGACATGCCACCGATGAAATGCGCGAAGACTGCGCCGAAGCCCGCCACCCCCAGAGTGCCGCCCATGGATCGGAACAGGGAGGCTGTGGCAGTGGCCACCCCGAGATGCTTTTGCTCCACCGACAATTGCGCGGATAAAACCAACACCTGCATCGTCATCCCGAGACCTACCCCCAGCACTGCCAGCATGCCGTCGATGTGCCACAAGGTGGTAGTCAAACCAATGGTCGACAGCAAACCCAAGGCCACACTGATCAGCAAAGTGCCGAACACCGGAAAGGCTCGGTAGCGTTGGGTGCGACTGATCCATCGACCACTGAAAATCGACGTACCCAACATTCCGAAGAGCAGAAAGAGCATTTCCAGACCGGAATCGGTCGGGGTGAATCCGCGGACGTCCTGCAGATATAACGGCAGGAAGCTCAGAGAGCCGAGCATGGCGAGCCCCACGAAGAACGAGATGATTACGCTCAGGGTGAACGTCCGATAGCGGAAGAACGCCAGCGGCAACAGAGGCTCCGGATGGAAATTCTCCACTAGGGCGAAGGCGATCAGCGCACCGATGCCGAAGGCCAGAAGAAACCAGGGGCCCGAGCCGGACAATGCGTGTGTAGAGCCTGCGACGCTGGCGAAAATGACCAGTGCGCTGAGTCCGGTGATCAGTAGCAGGCCACCGATGAGGTCTAGCGGTGGGGTTGGCGTCTTTTTTCGCGCCGGAAATGCGAGGCCAATGATGCCGAGCGACAGCGCTCCAAAGGGCACGTTGATGTAGAAGATCCAGCGCCAGCTCAGGGTCTCCACGATGAAACCGCCGAGAAAAGGACCAATCAGGGTGGCTAGCCCAAACGCGGCGCCCACCAATCCTTGATAGCGACCCCGCTGGGTAATCGGGATGAAGTCAGAAATAGCAGCGATGGCTGAGACCAGCAGGCCGCCGCCACCCAGGCCTTGAAGCGCTCGGAAGGCGACCAGCGCGTCGAGGCTTTGAGCCAAACCGGAGAGTGCAGACCCTGCAAGAAAAATGAGGATGGCGATCTGCAGTAAGCGTTTGCGGCCGAAGAGGTCTCCCAGCTTCCCGTAGACCGGCAGGCAGACGGTCGACGTCAATAGGTAAGCGGTGATGATCCAAGGCAGGTGCGCGAGGCCATGAATATCCCGTGCGATGGTTGGCAAGGCCGTTGAAACGACGGTCTGATCCATGGCGGCGAGAAAGATGGCCGAAAGTACGGCAAAGAGCATCAGCCGGGCTGACCAGTCCAGACGGAAGGGTGCCGCTTGGACGGAGATTGCGGTGGATGGGTTAGGGGTTGCAGGTTGAGGTGTGGACATGGATGCCTTCGGGTTACCGACCGGTTAGCATAACGCCAAGACTGGGCTGGAGATAGCCAGCTATGGTAGCAGAGCTAGCCAGGAACCACGTGGCTGAAGCATTTTATCGTTTAACGGTGCCGAAGAGATTATAGCCGCTTGATCTCCGTAGGATCATTCGTCTAGCCTGTTCTGCGATGTTGTTGGTGAAAGGCACCTCCGGGATCGACCGTGTCATGTAACAATAGCCTGTCCGGATAAGACCCGTGTCACTTCCGGTAGAGACCTGTAGGAGACGCCTATGAAAACATTTACCTGTCCCAACTGTGCCAATATGGTTTTTTTTGAGAGTACAGTTTGTGAGAACTGTAACGCCAATTTGGGTTTTGTTCCCGAACAGCAGTTTATGGCCGCCTTTTTCCGGCAGATGAATGGTTCGTGGGAACCCGCAGGTATTTCTCCACAATACAATATCCAGCCATGTCGCAACTACGAGTCCGTGCAAGTCTGTAACTGGATGGTAGCCAAAGACGATGGCAACGACCTTTGCCAGAGCTGTCGCTACACGGAAATCATTCCACAACTCAGCATGCCTGAAAATTTGCATTATTGGTATCTGCTGGAGGCAGCAAAGCGCCGCCTTATTTATTCTCTCGAATTTTTAGGGCTCCCAATTCCGGGCAGGACAGATGATCCGCAACATGGTCTTGCATTTAGATTTATTGCCGATTCGGCAAAGAAGAAAGTGCTCACAGGCCATAGTTCTGGTGTGATCACGTTGAATATCTTGGAAGCAAATGATGCCGAACGTGAAAAGCGTCGTTTCTCCATGCATGAGCCCTATCGCACATTATTAGGTCATTTTCGTCATGAGATAGGCCATTTCTATTGGGATTACCTCATTGCCAAGAGCTCATGGCTGGAGTCATTTCGAGAGATATTTGGCGACGAATCCAGAGATTATCAGGAGGCCTTGCAGCAATATTATCAGACTGGGCCGGCGACAAATTGGCAGATGAACTACATCAGCAGTTATGCCACCATGCATCCATGGGAAGACTGGGCAGAAACATGGGCACAATATCTGCACATCAAGGACACCTTGGAAACTGCTATAAATTGGGGTGTAAGCATCCATGTGAGTGGTCAGCACGCCGCCTCTGTTTCAGGGGCGGACATTAATCTGAATACGCAATCCTTTAGAGAGATGCTCATTGAGCAATGGCTACCGTTAACACAATTCTTGAACAGCATGAACCGCAGCCTGGGGCAACAGGATAGCTACCCTTTTGTTTTACCCGATGTGGTCATTAATAAGCTGGAGTTTGTTGATCAATTGGTAAAGGCCTCGCGGCGGTAACATGACCTGCTCATTTTGAGCAGTGAATGTCTCCTTTTCCTGCCCTGGCGGCAGAGGTTGATCGTGTGGCCCTTCGTCCGACCAGTCCCCAGGGCGGTCGCCCTCCTTATCCCACGGAAACCATGGTCTCGAAGCAGGTCCTATGAGGGCGGTGGCTTGCCCGTAATGCGGCAAATTATGGAAAAACAGCCGTAAAGAACAGCATTCGGCATCAAAACAGCAGGAAAATAACCTGAATTCTGATTTTTCAGATTATTCTTCGTTCTGAGCGCCGGTTTTTAGAGGTGCCCTGAAGTCGTATTATCTGGAGCATCTTCACCAAGGAAGTAGCCCCGCTCATTTGCAGTGCACTGATCGTTCTTTCGTTCGCTTCGCTAAGAGTTCCAAGGGTAAATGTTGCGCAGCGGTCAACAAGTTCTGTAAAGCTATGCATGACACTCTCCCTGTTCAGATGGTCTGATTCTTTCATGCCGGCAGCCCTTCAGGCATGAGGCATAGTGACCGGCTAACAAATCGTCCAAGCTGGCGCGCGTAAAATCGCGCACCTCCGGATCTTTAGGTGGCAATCTTCAACAGAGCACAGAGTAAGGAGCACCAAAGGTGTCCATCAGTTGCAATGCAAAGGCGCAAAGCCGACCTTTAAGCCCTAGTTGCCAGCGTCTGCTTTGGCCGAACTCCGGGCGCTTACGATGCCTACCTTGACCGGCCGCTTTGGGTCGGATAATGCCATTTGCTTTCCGTTGTTGAATGACCGCAATCAGTCTGGTACCGCCGATCAGAACCTAATGGAAGCAGAGCAGCCTTCAGCAGCTATCAAGATATATAGATATGGTTTCTGTCGTCCAGGTTGCCACACCGGCACCAAAGAAATCTCGATCCTCCGTCCAGATCGGACAATCCAGCAGCAGCGACGCCGCTACCGCCAGCCAATCCTGTTCGTCTCTCCGGGCAATTCTGGCTTTTGCGGCAATTTCTACAGGCGACAATGTTTCCTGGCCAATCAACTGTATGGCCGTCATAAGCGTATCTAACGCGTCCCGCCACACCACTTCGGATATCTCCCGGGGGGAGCCAATTCTGCTAAGTAGTGCTTGGCTTCGTCATAATTTGCTTCGGCCACATAGAAACTGACCCTGTCACATGCATCGGCGATGAGCAATCGTACTCGCAGCCCCAAGACAGGATGTTGGCGTCTACAACCAACCGCCTACGCGGCATGAGCTTTTTTGCGCCATTCCTTGAACCCCGCTACCAGTTCGTCCTCTGTGATACCCATGTGTTCCATTTCTTCACGCATTCGCCGTCCTGCTTCGAGCAAAGCATCTCTTTCTGATTGGCTGGGTTTTTTAGGAACCGGGATGTAAAAGCCGATGGTCTGCCCATGTCGTGTCACCTCAATGGGCATTGAGGCTTCGAGATATTCGGCCAATTTGTCGCGTAATTCTCGCACTCCTACACGTAGGCTCATGAGCGCCTCCTTTCTGCCACGATGTGTACACAATATAATACACAAGTCGGGATCTATCAAGCTGAGGCACATTAAATCTTTCGCACCCCATCCCAGCGGAATACGTGGGCTCTGGTTGCCTGACTCGCGAAGGAACGCTCTGCAGCGTTTGCAGTCATTCAGAAATTGGTGGGCAGCACGCAGCGCGCTTGGGTGACGTTTACTAGACATAGCTGAAAGATATGACGAGTTGATTGACAGATTCAGGGTCAGAAATGACCAAAAATGTGTCTAGAAATAGAAGCGTCACAAAAACGTTCGCTTCACACATAAATAATCGGCATATTTTTCTACAGTAAACTTATGCTCGCCCAATGGTTTGCAGACGTACCAATAACGCCGGGCTGATGCCGAGGTTATCCATCAATGCATCATTGTACTTCCGGTCAATCAGATACTGACAAAGATCCAGCAGCCGTAACAGTGCCGCCACGGCTTTTCCCATATCATGCTGATCTGGCACATTTTCCGCTATTACGGGAGGCAATGCCGCACGGAGAAAACTCATACTGGCAGCCACGAAAAGCGGCGGCACCCGGACTTTGACATGTACTTCTCCAATTTTCTCCTGGCGGCGGATGAACGCTTCATCATAGTCCCCGCTAAACAAGTCTTGCAGCCAGGCAATATGAGTTTTCTTGAGGACGTCAATACGTCCGTCAATGTAGGGAGCGGTTTGTTGGTCCTCCTGAAGAATCTCGTAAAAACGATCGGTCAACAAGGGTACGTGGGGCACGATGCCCGGGCCAACACGGGTCATGATCTCCTGATCCTCTTTACAGAGTCCACCGATATGGCAGAATGCCTTCAGATTGGCATCTTTTGTGGTGATTTCCATGCAATATTACCCTATATACGGTTGTTGTTATTACAGCAAATCGGCAATGGACTGTGCTGCCCGATTAGCATCCAGGAATACCAATTCTAGCTTTGCCTCTTTGCGGACGATGACACTCAGTACAGCCTCTCTGCCTGCGTGAATAAGTAAAATATAGCCGTTGTTTCCTTTGATCATGATCTGTTCCTGTTCTCCACGGGCAAGCTTTGCTGCAGCATGACCACCTAAGGATAACATGGCGGTAGCCATGGTACCTACGCGATCGTCGTTAATTTCCACTGAAAGCACGGACCAGATCGTGAGCCCGTCCGTGAAGATCAAGGCGGATGCCTCTATATCGGTAGAGCTATTGTTAAGTTCAGAGAGGATAGATCTAATCATTTCTTCATACACAACGATCTCCTGATATTGATTTTTCATGAGGTCTAGCTGTAGTGACGAGATGTGTTTTAATGCCGTCACTATAGCCACTAATTTTACAGCTAGGCACGCACTTGTTATGGAACAATATGATTGACAATTATATGATGTTGACCATTTCTAATATTTCCGATACGAATATTTTGCCCGCACCAAAATTCCCTGTATTGGCAGCTTTGGTAATGAATCCGACGACCTCGCTGAGTTGTTCCCTGGCCACCACCACCTCAATTTTTGCTTTTGGTAGCAGGTCAAAAGGTTGCCCATCGCTGGGGTAGAGCGTTGTATGGCCCCTCTGGCGGCCAAATCCGTGTGCCTCGGTTACCGTCAGATCCGCGACGTCCAGAACCAACAACGCCTTGCACACATCTTCAATCCTGGACGACTGAACCATGGCGGAAATTCGGTGCATTACAATGGGCGCCCGGCAGTCATTGGGTATTCATCCTGGATTTCCCCAGTCATGCCCAGCAGTTCAGCCAACAGTATGTGATTCTCTAAATCCAGCAGACATCCCTGATGGAGGGCCCCCTCAGTATCTCCCGCATCCAGAAGAGATTTGGCGGCACGGGCGAATTGGTGCATTCGTTCATGCCGGGTGAGTAGACCATCAAAATCCAGTGCCTGACCAAAGATGCGTGCGCCCTCCCCCCGTAGCCATCGTCCCAGATGGCAATAATCCTCTGCATCCTCTTCCAGGATATGGGCTGGGAACGGGTTTTCGTGACGCAGGGCGCGGAGGAACATTTGCACACGCAGGGTATGGCCCTCCAAAATCGGCGGCAGAATAGCCATGAATGTTGAGACATCACCCACCTGAAGGATGGGGCGAAAACGGGTGCTCCAGGCATGAATGGCCTCGGGAGGGAGCGGCTTGGAAAAATAATACCCCTGCAGATAGCTGCACCCCATTTGGGTGAGCAGTGCTGCGTGCTCTGCCGTCTCCACCCCTTCAGCAATCACATCCAGACCCAACATGCGGCTGGCAGTAATCACCGCCGCGACGATGGCAAGATCCTTGGGATCATTGATCATGTCGCGCACAAAACTCTGATCGATCTTGATGGATTGGGGGTGCAGTTGCTGGAGATAGGTTAGCGACGCATTTCCGGTGCCAAAATCATCGAGGGCGACGCGCACACCCATGCGATGACAGGCACCCAGGAGGACTTGCGCGCCTGCCATATCGATCAGCGGTGCCGACTCGGTGACCTCAATCTCTAGCTGATTTTGGGGCATGTCCGGGTGATTGGCCAATATTTCCCGTAGATCATCCAGGAAGCGGGCATCAAGCAGGTGGCGGGCGCTGATATTCACCGATATGCGCAATACCAACCCTTCCCGACGCCAAGCTTCCCCTTGACGCAGTGCCGTTTCGAGGACGAATCGGCCGATGGGACGCGCGAGGTGGGGGTGATCCAGGGCGGAGAAAAAGGCCGCAGGTGGGAGCAAACCTTGCTCCGGGTGCTGCAGGCGGATGAGGGCTTCCACGCCCATGATATTCCCGGTACTGGATACAATGGGCTGGTAGTGCAGGATCAGGCGGTCACCATTCAATGCCTGCTGCAGCATGGTGCGCATCCCCGCCTCTGCTTGTACGGCTTCATCCAGGGCCAAGGTGTGCAGATGAAATTGGTCGCGGCCCACATCCTTGGCGGCATAGAGCGCCATATCGGCGTGCTGTATCAGCGTGCTGGCGTTGCTGTCGTCCAGAGGGTAGAGGGTGACTCCTAGACTGCCGGAGATACTGACCGCCTCGCCATGGATATCCAGCGGTTCCCGGATGCTAGCGAGTAGGCGCTCACAAAGAGCTTCGAGACTGTCCACGCTATCCAAGCCGGGCAGTATCAGCCCGAACTCGTCGCCGCCCATCCGCGCGAGGGTGTCCCCGGCACGCAAATGCCGCTGCAGTCCTTGCACCACGGCCAGCAGCAACTGGTCGCCGGCCGCGTGTCCGAGCCGGTCATTCACCTGCTTGAACCCATCGAGATCAAGCAGCGCCACCCCAAGGAGTCGCTCATTCCTCAGCGTCTGGGCTTGAGCGATTTCCAGGCGGTCCAGGAAGAGCGTACGGTTTGGTAAACCCGTCAGCGGGTCGCGCAGAGATTGGTTGCGCAGCAGGAGCACCATTTCACCGAGATGGGCAAACGCGTGGAAATAGTCTGATCCGACCCGATGGAAATAGCCCTTTTCGCGCACCCCAATCAGGATTGCGCCACGCAGATCCCCCTCACCAAAGGGAAATATCCCGATTTCTTCGACCCGGTTGTGGAGGTCTTTGATCCACTCCGGAGCGCGCGGATCTTCTACGGACTGGATGACCGTCTGCCCGCATTCCAGTGCCTCCCAGCAAGGATCTCCAGCAGTCTTCGGTAGTTGCAGAGTCGGCAATGGGAGACCAGCCATGCATTCCAGGGATAATACATCTCCCATGGCACTGCTCACCACATAACCAGCCAGGCGTACACTGGCGCTCTTGCGCGGTAGGGCTTCGCAGATCTGCTGGAGCAACGCCTCCGGGCGTGGGGACTCATCCCCTTGGGGAACGGCAAGCACGCCCAGTAAGACGTCGAAGAGGGCCAACCGATCGGCATCGGTCTCGCGGGAGGCGCGGGCATAGCCGTCGAGTTGGACCATGAGGTCGCCAATCAGCAGACGGAACAAGGCGTCTCGCAACGAATCCCGTTCAGCCTCCGGAACCTGTTCCTGGAGCACTTTCTGCCAATGGCGCCAGTAGAGGATATAGGCGCCGGCGACCCAGGAGGGCTCGATGCCCAGACGGTGGTGCAGAGCCCCGAGTTTGCGCATGGACTCCCGCCAGGATTTGTTCAGATGACTGGCCAGAAGTCCGCTGATGTGTTCCGCCTGTTTCTGGATCAGGGTGTCCAGACGCGCGCGGGAGAAATCCCGGAAGACGGCGGCGGTGACCGGGTGTGAGAGCAGATAGTCGTAGAAATCGTGTGCGAGGGCCGCTCTTTCTGCCTCAAGGAGAACCCGGTAGCGGTCGATGAGTTGAAAATCCGAATCATGCAGACCGAGAAAATTAGGGAGTGTACTGGTGGTTTCCATGCTTTAGGTGATCCCTGTCTTGCCAATGATAAGGTATGGACGTTGTATCCTGAGTTGACGTCATCCGCAAACACGTCAAACACCTCCGGATCCAGTTGCATCCCTCTTCACTGCGCATGGTTTTCATTGCTCTGGCGTGCGGCGTGGTACCGCTGTTATGGCGTGCATGGATATTGCCTTATAACTATCTGCTATGGATATTATCCAGGCTGCTACTTGAGCATCACCAATGCCTCAATTAAAGGTAATGACATGCCAGTAGCCTTGGACACGCGATTAAGCCGATCCTGTTCATAAGAGCGATCAATCAAAAACTGACAGGCATCCAACAAGCGACCGAGCGCCCGAGAGCAGCGCGGACAGGTATCTGGCTGATTCATCTTGGCCGCAGCTTCTATCTGGTCAAAAAGCAGAACGCGCAAAATGCTGAATCCAGAGGCGAGAAAGAGCGGTGGAACCTGATTTGTAACGTGCGCTTTGCCGATTTTTATCTGGCGAATAAAAAAATGTTCATCATAAATCCCGGACAGAATGTCTTCAATCCAGGTGTG
The DNA here is from genome assembly GCA_018853935.1 of Acidithiobacillus ferrivorans. Taxonomy (GTDB): domain Bacteria; phylum Pseudomonadota; class Gammaproteobacteria; order Acidithiobacillales; family Acidithiobacillaceae; genus Acidithiobacillus; species Acidithiobacillus ferrivorans. Next base: position 1,816 of record JAAOMR010000141.1, on the reverse strand, counting down.
ATGAACCTTTTTTAAGTGCTCAATTTTTCCATCGAGAAATGCGGCAGTAGTCGGGTCTGCCAGGAGTCGCTCATAAAAGGTGTCCGTTATTTCGGCTACTTTTGGTCTTAGCCATTCCCCCGCTACACGCAATCGCTCCAAACGTAACTCATCCAGCCCGACCAGTTTCCTGAACGCCTCAAAATCATGCATTATGACTTCGTCATTCATTGACAATCCCCTATTGTTAAACTAACGGCAACCAATCGTTAAGCATACTCAGCATTTCTCTGGCCATCGCCGCAATATTCGCTTTTGGTGGCCGACTCATGCAGGTTCTTGGTTAAAGTAAATAATACATTTTTACCGATAGTCCGTAGTTAGTCGTAATGAACCATTACAGCAGTTCACCGGCTGCTTTGGCGGCGCGGCTGGCGTCGAGAAACACCAAGCCCAGTTTGGCCTCCTTACGAACAATCACACTGAGGACCGCTTCTGGTCCGGCGTGAATCAGCAGTACGTAGCCGTTATTACCCTTGATCATGACTTGTTCCAGATCGCCGCGCGCCAGTTCGGTGGCGGTCCGCTCACCCAGAGACAGCATAGCGGCGGCCATGGCACCCACACGAGCCTCATCCATGGCGGAGGAGAGTGCAGAGGCGATCGTCAGACCATCGGTCGAAATGATGGCAGAGGCCTCTATGTCGGCGGAACCGCCGTTGAGATCAGAAAGTACCGATTGAATCAATTCTTCGCGCATAATGTACTCACTCACTTGTACGTCGGTCGTCCGGATTTGTGACAAAGCCTCTAACTGATTAATTTGTTAAACTTTCCCTGCTATCATCGCCCATGGTATCTGCGTGTAACATTAAGCCGTCAGTGCTGAGCAGGCCTTGTTACTTTGGCGTCGGCGGATAATACAGATAGTGCGTTCATGTGACTTTGAAAATCATTTCAAACATATATTGTCTCCCAGAGAAAGTCCGTGACCCAAAAACTCTTTAGGGCTGACCGCCTGCACTATAGTTGTGCACCCTGTGTAGAATTTTGGCCATAGTTAGTCGCAAATGTGACATTTTTCACATTGAAATGCACAGGTGTGTCATTTTTTATGGATGGCCCATCTTTCAAAAGCAATAACCATACCTGGCAATGTGTTTTCAATGGGGCGATGGAGTCCTTCGCACATGGCTTGGCGTGCTCAGCCAGTATTCGCTCCAGAGATCTCCCGGTTACAAAGCCCCCCAACAGAAAACTAGCTGTTGCTTGATAATAATAACAACTCATGGTACTGCTGCTGATGGACGTCTTCTGAATCCAGGGAGAGGACTGTGGCCGCTGCGTTCTTCCGCTTCAGGGGAATGGCAGCTATCCGTTCACTGACCCGCCATAGCGTTGCACACAGCCTCTGGCAACTTTGGGTCGAATTGATGCCACTTGATCGCCGCCAATGAATAACTGCAAACAGTCTGCTGCCGGCCATCAGGGCTTAACGGCGGCAGGGCAGCGGGAGCGGACCTTCCCGTCTGGCTTTGGGACGAGTAATATCTGCCAGAAGCTAACCCCGGATACCAGCAATATAGCCGATTTAGTTCAACAAGCAGCTCAACTTAAGGGGTATAAATGAAAAAAACATTCCCTGGCCACTTTCCCCCAGAGGACAAAGAGATCGGTCGTCTTTGGGAGAACTGTGGAATTATTCTTGACACAAGGGCACCTCGAAAAACCTTCCCATTTCGGCTATATATGATAAAATACAACCAGTTGAATATTATGGGGTATGCCGGATGACACCACGAAAGAGCGCAATCAAAACCGACCTGTTTGCAGCGGA
>JAAOMR010000140.1 GCA_018853935.1 Acidithiobacillus ferrivorans | reverse complement strand
GATTACATCGACGATGATTTTTTCTGATGCGAGGGCCACAGCCACTAAAAATAGCGACCGTATAGTTGGGTGAATGGGCGGAATGCAGCTGCCGACCAACAGACTTCAACGGCGGCAGGGCAGCGTTTGCAGTCATTCAAATTGCTAAACCTCTAATTAATGTGACGCCTTGAACGGTCTCTGTGCTATGTGGTACTTTTATTGCATTGTGCACTTACTATTCAGAGAAGATGCTTAAGTTACCACACATCACGACGTTGGGGCGGGTATTGGCAGGGCCTTGATCCCACGTAGTCTGATTGTGCATGTTTCGTCTCCAATAGATTGGGCGCGCCTAATAAAAAACGATGGCTCATAAATCATATGTATTATCCCGCTATCATAATAATTAAGACTAGAAAGAGGCTGTGCGTGACGTAAAATAGTTCACGACATCCCCAACTGTTCTAATATCTGCCACATTATTATCTGGCAGATCGCAGCCGAATTCTTCTTCCAACGCCATCACCAGTTCCACGGTATCCAGCGAGTCGGTGCCCAGATCATCCACAAAAATCGCCTCATCAGTCACTTCATACTCATGGACGCCCAACACTTCGACAATCACCCTCTTGACACGATTTGCCACGGTTTCCGTTCCCATCGGTATCCTTTTCAGTAATGCTTACTTGAGTATAATATCGCAACTTTAAAGTGTATCTTCCTACTATGCGCCAGGTAGCCATTTCTCTCCAGAGACGGGGTCATTATCACGCACTTTGCCAGCATCAACATTGATTACAGGCACGCCAAAACCAGCCCGATCACACCGCGACCTATAAATATGCGGTCTATCAACTACCGAATAAATCCGCAAAATTCACTTCAAGTCGCATGATACCCACGAGAGCCGTTGGCAGATAGCCTCCTGGATGAACAACGACCTGTATGTCAGGCTGGAGATGAATGCCGGGTATCACCCCAAATACACCGGTCAGCTCGTAACTGGTCTCGGCGTGGGGCAATCCGCGCAGGCTGGCCCGCGAGAAACCCAGAGACAGTGCGTCGTTCCGATCTCCGGAAAACAGACCAGCTACTTGCAGACCTCCCCCAACATACCAAGGCACCGGATTGATGGGCTTGGGCGCACCACCACCCTGGAGAAAGGCACCCCAATGCAAAGAGTCTGCCTTCCAGCGGTATTCACCGATGCCATAAAAACCGATCATGTTAGGCCCCAGCCTGGCGGCCATGGATTCTTTCTGCCGATTGCGCAGGACACCCATCTTGACGGTATAGCGGCCGTCGTCCAGTGCGCCACTGTGATCCAGTTCGAGCATCATGAGAACGCCCTGGGAAAAGGGTTGTTGCCAGGGATGGACGGCATCGGCACCAAAAACACCCGCCTGCAAGGTGGTATCTCCGCCACCAAGCGCGACCATGCTCCCCAGACTGGAAAAGGGGTACGTCGGCATCCCCTGCAGATTCTGGCTCAGGACAGGAACGATTCCAAAGGACGCATTGAGCAGATCGCAGGCTACCCCGGCGTTGTCGAAATAATCATTGGCATTCAATAGACCGAGCCGCTCCGTGACCTGCCCCCACCGTTGCCGGTAATACAGCCGGTAGAGCCGCATGAGGCTATCGACTGTCGTGAGATTGCTGACGCCCTGAATATCACCCACATACGCTTCCGGGTTGCCGGTATCGACTGCGAGAAAGTTTATGACGACCTTACCGCCATGCCACTCTCCCGCTCTCTCACTGTCCCAGGAAAATCCACCGATGAACAGCGCGTTTCCCACGCTGCCCGATGCCAATCCCCCCACCAGATTACTGACGACTTCTCCCTGAAATTTGGCTTTCGTGCTAAGGCCGGCCCAGAAGGATTGTGTGGCCACTGCTTCGTCGGCATGGGCAGAGGGGCATGTTGTCATTAGGAAAAGAGCAATAATCACCCATAAATATAGACAGCGCATAACCACACTCCTTGCGAATACCTGTCATGGCACTCCCACGAATCAGCGGTTATGCTTAGAAGGAGGCAGTTCTTCGTTTATGAATATCAAAAAGATAACCTTTCTGTTTGCTGCCCAATTTGCGGCACCTCCTCAATGAATCTGTACCCGAATCAATGCATCCCGTGGGTAAAACCAATCGTCACCAGTATCAACATGGCGACGATGTAGAGCCGCAGCCCCCAAAACGCGATTTTCACCGCACCTTGAATGGGTGCACGGGATAATGGCGCCAAGTCTCCGCCCCCTTCTGCCTGAAGGAAGCTTGCAAAGTCATCAGAGGCATCTAATTTTTCCTTGGGGTCAGGATAAAAGTCTTTATTTTGCATGGGCCATCTCCTAAAGTGCGTGAGGGAAAACCACCGTAAATCCATAGAGACCATCGGCAACCATCAGCAAGCCCACAATGCTGAATGCCGCTATATTCTGCCAAGGCCGATTCACATGCTGACCCATGATTTCAGGGTCGTTCAGCAACAGCAGCAGGAACATCATCGCCGCTGGCATGAAGATGGAGGCGACCACTTGAACGGTAAGATTCAAGAATCCCAAAGGGGCATGGGGGAGCAGGACAATAAGGGCCGCCAAAGCCGTACCCAGAAGCCCTGACAAGTAGAATGGGAGCGCGTGTTGAGGCCGTAAATTGATGCTTCTCGGCAGCTTGAGCGCCTCTCCCACGGCCCAGGAAGTACTTGCGGTAATCGCAATGGCGGCAATCAGGCCAGCCTCGACCAATCCCAACCCAAAGAGCGCGGTACCGACAGACCCGATTGGACTATGTACAAGGGCCGCCATGATCCGATGTATGCCGAAATCTCCCGCGCCGGACAACCCATACACCCAAGATCCTGTCAGGGCGACCAAGGCAATGGCGACCAGCCCCATCAGAATGGTGCCAATGGCGGTGTCGGCCTGGCCAATGGGGATATCTTTTTCTGTCAGCCCTTTGTCTACCACGCTCGATTGCTGGAAAAAGAGCATCCAGGGAGCGATGGTGGTGCCAAGATTGGCCAGAATGACGTAGACAAAACCACTGACCGCAACACCCGCAGGGATGTGCCAGCTCCCCAAGGCACTTGCCACCTGCCCCCAGTGTGGATGGGAGGCAATAGCCAGCGGTACAAAAATCAGGTTCCCAAGGGCAATCCAAAGCGCCACCCGCTCCCATGTGTGATAGCGCAAAAATAAAAGCACCCCGGCAACGATGAGAAAGCCGCCCAGCGCGCTCCAAACAGCAGGCACGCCAAAAATCTTCATCCCTATGGTAATGCCGATGAATTCTGTAACAAGGGTAAGAATGTTGGCGACGACCAGATCGAAGAGGGAAAAGGCGCCCCAAAAAGGGCCATAACGGCCCCAGATCATTTCGGCATGCCCACGGCGTGTCACTGCGCCAAGACGGACGGTCATCTCCTGCACCACATAGGCCACGGGGACCATGAGGATGAGAAACGGAATGAAAAATCCGATCCCGTAGGCGGCGCCGGTTTGGGCATAGGTAATCACCCCGCCGGCATCGTTATCCGCGAGCATAACGAGAATTCCTGGCCCGATGAGGGTGAGAAAGAGCCAGAGCCGTTTCCAAAAGGAAGGGCTCTGAATCAACGCCTCCCGTAGCTGGTGGACCCGCCAGCGGTCAGCCACCCGATGGCGCTGATCCTCGGGAAAGGATGCCAACAGGTCAGTGATATTTTTGGTTTGTACATCTGTCGCCATCGTATGCTCCTTTGCGGGCATGCGACTGGGACGCACTCACGGTGGCGCGCACAAAACAACGATAACGAATGGAGATATTCCATCACCCGAGGACCGGGCAATGGCAACAGCAACTATGCCAGGATGACCCGATCTACGAACTGTAACGGTGCTTTGTGAAAGCAACTAGGGTCACTGTCCAAGTCGCTGGCCCTCCTGTGTGAAGAATTCAGGGGCCTTTGTACCGGCGTAAAGCGGGGATGTCAACCATGAGTTATCGCCATTCAAGAATTTCCGTGCGGGCAGATTAAACCAGGCGTTATGTATCAAGGTCCTCGTCGGTCTTTGCGTCATACCAACTTCCTACTGAGGCACCACCTCAGCGATTGAGTGGGGCCCAAAAGTCGTATGCTCAAATCTGTAATGGTTTCTGGTATCATGTTTTGGGCGGAAAGCTTCACTGCGGGGCGACAAATAGGAGGGGACGATGCAAAAAATGGTACGAACCGGGCTCCCTTTCAAGCTCCACCAAGAACGCCATCACCATGGGAATATCGGCTGGTTACGAGCCAGTGTGCTTGGTGCTAACGATGGCCTGCTTTCAACTGCAAGCCTGCTTGCAGGTGTGGCGGCCGGGCGAGCGAGCCATGAACAAATTTTACTCGCTGGTGTTGCGGCGCTGGTCGCTGGCGCCTTTGCTATGGCCGCAGGTGAATATGTGTCCGTGAGCTCTCAGGCCGATACCCAGTTGGCAGATCTTGAGATCGAAAGACGGGAGTTGAAGAAGAATCCCGATAAAGAGCTCCTTGAGCTCCGCGATATTTATATGGTGCGCGGCCTCGACGAAGCACTGGCCCAGCAAGTCGCTGCACAGCTTATGCAACGTGATGCCCTCGCTGCGCATGCGCGTGATGAACTAGGCCTGACGGAAATGGCCAAGGCCCGGCCTGGCGAAGCCGCTTTGGCCTCAGCCGCATCTTTTGTATGTGGTGCCTTATTCCCAGTGCTGATCGCCGCTTTCGTATTTCACAGTGAGGTGCTACCTGTCCTGTTTACGACCACCATTCTGCTGCTGGTAATCCTCGGCGCGGTTGCTGCCAAGGCCGGAGGCGCATCCATGATGAAGGGCGCCCTCCGTGTTGTTGTCTGGGGAGCCCTCTCGATGATTGCCACCTCGCTGATTGGTCACCTGCTTGGACAGGCGGCAATCTGACCTGCACCGGCTGAAGTTATAATTGTTAAATCTATCACTGACTATGGCATGACTTCCGCAGATATCGACCATATTCCGGCGGATGATATTGAACTACATATTGTGGGTGCCTGTGACAACCGTCTACGCACGAATTAATCGTGAAATTGTCCTGTGGTGATGTTCAATAAAGATTCTGTAATGCCCTACAACGACTCGATTGCGTGCTTAATGTATTCATCGTGTTAGCTTTGGCGGATGCAAGCATGCTGATCATGGTTGAGTTTTGGAGGGAGTTATGGATGAATACCACCTATATACTGGCTGGATTTCTCGATGAATTAAGCACTCTATTTTTATTGCTTTGGAACCTTTCATGTCGATGTCACTGAACGTCGGCTTTCAGTCTGGACCGGCCCTTCGGCAGAAAAACTCTACAGGGGGTATCTAACCAAAGAGAGTCCAGGTAAAAGTTTCACAAACTTGTACACCATCTCACTCCCCCCAGAAAGCTTCTGCTTCTGCACACACTCCTCACAGACATTCATCTTCCAACCCATGGCGCAGCAAGTATCGCCAGGGTTTTGGACATTGAGGCCATAGGTTTCCAACCAGATTTTGCATATAGCCGAAACAACGGAAACGGCAGTCCCCACTACCTGCCTCTTCCTCGCTCAAATCTGCAAAACGCCTATTGGCGAACTGCGCTCCGGATGTGGTCATCCAGTATCCGGTACCCATGCCTCGACCGACGTAGTGCCGCGTCATACAACAGGGCGTTGATTTCCTCAGCGGACGGAAAAAATCCGAGGTAGGATTTCTTCCTGCCGCCAAACGGCGTGCTTTTCCGCCACCAGGAGTGAATCAGGAGCCATTCGCCGAAGAGGTCCTGGCACAAGTCCACCTGGTAGCGCCGCTGTTTCTCTTCATTCTCCCAGAGTCCCGTGATCCACCCGGTAGTTGGGTGGATTGATGCGTGCAGCAGGCGGGCCTGCTCCTGCGCAATGGCCTTGTGGTCAATGCGCGGCTTGCGGGGTTTCCTTGGCGCAGGCAAATGTTCTACGGTGGGCACCACGTCGATCTTTGGTGCGGGCTTGGCCACTACAGTGGCCGCCGGAGGCACCGCAAAGGTGCTCGCCACCGAGCGCAAGACGGGCCGCATCGCTGGCCCGTTGGTATAAGGAACGGTTCTTCCGTGCATTACAGCCCCCTTACGGCATCCTGCCGTGAACAATATCGCGCAAAACCGAGTCCGGGAAAACCCCTTTAATCATGCCCACATGGCCATCCGGAAGCCGGAACACGAGATCCGGCACGATGTCCACGCCTGTTCGATGAGCATCGAGCGGTTGTACTGCAAGCCCGGCCCGCGCCACAGCATCGGGATCAATGGCCAGGACGCCGCCCGTGCCGTTCTGCACAACGCCCTCCATATCCACGGCGAGCGCTACGGGGGGATTGGGTGCCTCCAGGATGGCCGCCGATTTCCCCAGGCTCGAAGGAGTCAGGAATCCTACGGGGACGTAGCGCACCGTCAGTTTTCCTTCCTGGATAAACTGCTGTTCCATCTTGTATGGTGCGGGGCAATAATAGCAATTTGGGTCGAAAAAGTCGTAGACCACGACGGGTCCATGTCAGACCTGGACATAGGCAGAATGATCAATTTGCCGCCAGTATTGCGCCCATGAAGCCCCGTGTGCGGCTAGCGGGACAAACCCTAGCATGAGCGAGGCCGAGAGCACCTTATGCCACCGCATCCTGTCCTTCTATCTTTTCCACATTATTCTGCAATTCAGCGACATCGGATGAAGCATGGTGATGTTCATCTATGTGGGACGCATTATCTGTTTTCGTGCCGATCCATGCGGCAAAGTCGCCAAACTCCGGGTATCTTTCCCCGCTTTCCGAACGATACTGCTCAATGACCTTTCTCAATGCAGCCAAAGCAACTTGCATCAACTTTGTGTCTCTCTCACTTTTGCTGCGGGTGATACGGCTCAATCCGAGCGATACCTCGATAATCTCCAGATCAACGGCATCATCTCCGCTGAATTCCGCCGACACCCTGCGAATCGGAAGACCTGCAATATTCTTTGCCATAGCGTTATATCTCCAATAGTAACGATACACTTTGGATTATATCGGACTTAACATCAATTGACGATAGGTTGTCTTTGTGGTGTTATGATAATGCACTAGCGATCTGGGAAGCCGATGACGCGATGGAGGCTTACTGTGGTTATGATAACCTATATTATACTAACCATGGCTCATTCAGGCAGGGGGAACAGGGGTTATGATCGACGTTGACGGGCTGACAGACCGCTTCACCCGGTGGCTTGCGGGGCCAAACTTCCGTAATCCCTACTCGGTGGCCACAATCAGGCTATATGGGGTAACAGTGCGCCGCTTTCTGGAGTTTGTGGACTTCGACGGGATAATGGAGATTCAGGAAGTCAGCATCCATCTGGTGCGTAAGTGCGTCATTAGCGGTAAGAATGGCTGTATAGCACCGAAAAACACGCAGACCGTTAGATCATCCAGCCTTGTACTGTTCTTTGATTATCTCGAATCCAACGAAGAAAACTTCGGAAATCCCGCAAGAGAGTTTGTAGATGATCAGAAACGCAAAAGTGGCGGCAGAGGCGGCAGATCGGCCAGCAGGCTCAAAACCGTTCTGGAATGGGATGAAATCGACCGCTTGCGCTTCGAGGCCGGAAGACTGGAGACGATTGCCGGCATCCGCGATGCGGCCCTCATCGGATTGATACTCGACACTGGCCTGCGGGCGAGTGAGGTGTGCGGACTCACTATGGCCGATGGTGATGGATACCTGGCCGGACGCCTCAAGGTGATCGGCAAGGGCGACAAGGAACGCCTGGTGCGCTTCGAGCCGCATCACGCACCCCGGATGCAAAGCTGGCTCTGGACTCGCCGACGACTCACCACCCGTGACGACGGCCTTTTTGTGACGGACCAGGGTAATGGTCTGAGCATCGCCATGCTCTATATGATCGTGAGTCGGTTGCTGGATCGTGCGGGGATTCGCAAGGCCCAACAGGGGCCACACCTGCTACGCCACACGGCGGCAAGCATGTGGCTGGCCAATGGGGTGGAGTTGAAGCAGGTGCAGGAGAATCTGGGGCATAGCAATATTGGGACCACGAGCAAGTATCTACATTTAATTTGATTAGGATATGTTATGTCACGCAAAACCTGCAGGACCCCGTGCTCAATAATCTTTGGTGCTACATCGAAGTTGATCTGTTATATCACCGCCAAATACCGAGGGTTAACAGAGAGGAAAAAAGACGGGCTTATCATCCTTCTTGCGTTTCTTGTGTATGTTTTTTTGTTTGCCCTATCTGATATAATATATATAGATTGGATTTTAATAGCGTTTTCTATTTTGTTTTCTGTTTTTCTTATATCTATTGCTCGCTACAACCTAATCGACATCGACGGAAAAACTGCGTGGGTGACGCTGCAGGTCTTTGCGCTAGTATTCGTCTTTTCATCGTTAAATATAATATCTTTTGCCTTTTTATATAAAACGCTAGATGGATCCTCTGGATTTGATCAGGATAAGATATTACTGTATGATTCTGCGCAATATTTCATGAATACGGGGGCAGTTGGATCTGGTGTCGAAAAAGAAAACAAGATTGCACATATCATAGAATCACTTATAGGATACTCGCTTATCCCGGTGATCATATCGGTAATTGTATACAAGATCTCAAGCCTGTCACATAAAAATAATAAATCGTAGTCTTTGTCAATGGTCTTGACTTTGTGCTTTCCGATTAAACTGAGCCACACAAAAGATGTTGCTATAACGCGATGCCAAGACGCGATCTGCCGCCAAACTAGCATATAACATTTCCACTGTCGCCTAGTATAACAATTGTTCTTTCAGGCGGGATATGAAGCAGAAAATAATGACGCTTCAATTTCGCTGAATTTTATGTCATTGTTTGCCTCTCTTGTCGATTTTGAAATAGGTTATAGACGCCGATATGATTGCTTCTCTTATTTTCTCTATAGCATTAAAATCCGGCGGCTTGTTCATGCTGCTTCCATTAACTCTGCCGTGTGCGTAATCATCTCTCAACCCCGCCAATTTATAAATGCACCCTCTATTTAGCATGAAATTATCCAGCTTATGCTTTTTCTCTTTATCTTTTATCTTTTTAGGGTTTAATGATAAGGTAATATCTTCGCAGTTATTGATAACACATATGTTGACTACACCCTCAAGGGCGACATAAGCCACAAAAAAACCAGACATCCATGACAATGATAACGATGGCGTGCTTAGTTTTGATAGTAACGGATCAAAAACATATGCGAACAGGCCAGAGTGGTACATAGAAATAAGGTTTTTAATGCGTCCACCGATAGCGTCATCTTTAGGTATTTTATTGCATCCTATTAAGTCGCCAGTTATAATTAAACCAGCAACCCTTGATAAATACTCATCCGTACTTACCGATAATCTTCCAGTATCAGATATTATGTCTAGCTTGCAAGAAAAGTTTTTGGTTAATATCAAGTTTGCCAATGTTCCAGCAGGATTTATAAAAACGCGATTAAAAGAAATGAGACGTTGCAATCTTCCAACGTCGTTTGAATTAGATAGTATCATTATTTGTCAACAACCTTTGCGGACAATTCTTGTAATCTATCCACAATCCTCACCGTCTCCACACTCACCCTCACCACCTGCTGAACAAGCCTGAAAATATACGCTGGATCATCATGCTCTCGGCACCAGTCATTCGGATCATTCTTGATCCCACTATCCTTGTCTACGGTGATTTTGTAACGCTCCATGATCCACTCGATAGCGGGCTTGCCATTAACCACATACTCGTAGGCTTCCAGAGGAATGCCCTTGATGGTGATATAACCGTTGTAGTGGATGATACTCTTGTCGCGCTCACGCCTGCCCAGTTTGGCAAACTCGATCTTATCGACGTGATATAGCGTGTGTGGTGGCAGATTCTTGTCTGTGTCTTTGATGATAATTTGCAGTCCCTCGTAGGGGTCCACCTTCTCATAGTTCAGGTGCCAGTAGGCCAAATCTCGGCCAGCCTTGCTGAACCCCCGGAAATCCTGGGCAAAAGGGATACGGGGAAGCATCTTCTTGAGGTCGTTGGCGTAGCGTTCCCTATACTCCGGGGAATGTAGGATGCCATAGACGTAGTAGAAAATATCCTCTTTGGAAATCTCGTCATCTTGATAATGGGCACGATAGTCGGTCAGCGCAGTGTCGGTGATGGCGTTCTTTCGGGTATAGCCGTCGGCATCCACATGGGCGTCGGCAGGTTCATCGAACAGCCCGTTAGTCTGGCCGGATGGGGCTTGGGCTTTCTCGTAGTGGTAGAGGGGGAAGCATTGACCCCCATGAATCACATGGAGGTTTGGAATTGTATCTAACATTATGCAGGAAAACGCATTGCTTTCGCCGGGATTTGCAACCGATATGGCGAGGTTTTGGTGGTGAGCAGTAGGGTAGAGCTTTTCTTTGAAGTACTCATTCATAACCCGATCATAGTAAATCCAGGATTTACTGAATGGGCGGTAAACTCCGACACCAATCTTTCTGGAATCAAGTTCGGAAAGATTGTTTCGGCAAAGCTCTTTGACAAGCCCTCTGGTCCACTTGATCTTGCGCGAATCGGTATCTATCAACTCCTGCGCTTTCTTCTCAGCATTACCGCCAACCGCACGACAGGAAGCACCATGCAGGTCAACTTGGGCATTGTAAAAGGCAATCATCTCGCGCACGTTGGTTTCGAGACGGTCTTTGCTATAGTTATAAACCCAATCATCGCGGCTGGTTTCGACACCACGGGACCGCATGGAAAATATCGCCCCGGGATCGTCGTTCAGTGGCGTGAACGTCTCGAAATTATCACTCCGCAGATTCACCCAATCATTATGATCATTCGGCGCGATGCGTTCCCACGGCACGTTCTTGATACTTCCTGCCTCACTAATGATGGCGAGTTTTTCTTCCCTGCTCAGGCAATCCCCAATATCCCGGTAATGAATCTCGCAGCCTTCCGCCTTTACGGGATTCTTCACTAGCAGGGTGATGGCTACGGTAGCCCGCGATCCTGAACCGAAAGTCTGCCCGCCTTCTTTCCTCGCTGTCTCTCCTGACGTTCGAGTATTCCCCCGCAGATTGAACACATAGACGCTCGTGAACTCATCGGCCAGAGACTTGCGGAAGCCATCCATGGTATTCCCGTCGATCCAGCCGCCATTGCTCACAAAGCAGATCACGCCCTGATCCTTGATACGGTTACTGGCCCAGCGGAAGGCCCGGATGTAGCTGTCGTAGAGGCTGTTTTTGTTGGTGGCCGTGGAATGTGCGGCGTAAGTATTACGAATATTCGCATCCAGCGCCTCGTATTTGAAGTTCTGGTTGTTATCGTTGGCATTATCCTGTCCCACGCTGTAGGGCGGATTTCCCAGAATCACCCGGATATCCGCCTGATTCTGCCTACGTGCGCGTTCACTGTTTTCCTGCGAGAACATTTCCGTTTTCGACTGCCCTTTCTGGTCTCCCATCATGAAGGTGTCGGTGAGCACGATACCTGGGAACGGCTGGTAATCCTGCCCGGATATGTCGTGATAGGCTGCTTCGATGTTAATGGCAGCGATATAGTAGGCCAGCAGTACGATCTCGTTGGCGTGCAGCTCGTGGGCGTACTTGTAGGGTAGTTTGTCTGGCGGTATGAGGCCATTCTGGATCAGGCGCACGAGAAAGGTGCCGGTGCCCGTGAACGGGTCGAGAATATGCACATGCTTATCGGCTAGGCTGACGCCGAACTCTTTTTGGAGCGCCACGTTCGCGCTGTTCACGATGAAGTCCACGATTTCCACCGGGGTATAGACGATCCCCAGTCGATCCGTCATGGATTTGAACGCGGTGCTGAAAAACTTCTCGTACAGCTCCACGATCACCCGCTGGCGGGCCTCATGATTATCCAGGCCGGATGCGCGTTGGCGCACGCTGTCATAGAAGTCCTTGAGGTTTTCCATGTCCTTTTCGAGCGCCTGCCCCTCCAGTATATCCAGCATCCCCTGCATAGCCTGGGAGACGGGGTTGTGGCTGGTGAATGCGTAGCCGGAAAACAGCGCATCGAATACGGGCCGGGTGACGATATGCTGCGAAAGCATTTCCACAGCCTCATCGCGGCTGATATTGGGGTTGATGTTCTCGCGCAGACCGCCGAGAAAAGTATCAAAAGCCTCTTTCGTGCCAGGCTTTGGATGTTTCAGGAGATGCTCGATGCGCCGACGGTGATTCTGGGCGATCTCGGCCACGTCCTTGGCCCAGGACTCCCAGTAGCGCCGGTCGCCGCACTTCTCGACCACCTTGGCGTAAATGGCGTCCTTCCACTGGCTCAGGTTTTCCTCGGTCAACTCGAAGGCAGATTGGACGCCATCGACATCTACCCGGTCCTTTTTTGGCGGGGTGACAGCCTTGACACCGATCACATTGATCTTGTCGTCTTTCTTCTTGTTCAGGTCGATGGTGGCAAACTCGCGCTCCAGGCGGTCATCGTGGGCACGCAGCGCATTGAGTACCTGCCAGACCACCCGATACTTCTTATTGTCGTCGAGGGCCTTTTCCGGGTCTTTATCGCCCGGAATGCCGATGGGCAGAATCACATAGCCGTACTTCTTTCCCGGAGCCTTACGCATGACGCGGCCAACGCTCTGAACCACATCCACAATGGAATCGCGGGGGTTGAGGAAGATCACGGCATCAAGGGCCGGCACGTCCACGCCCTCGGACAGACAACGGACGTTGGTGAGAATACGGCAGGTTTTTTCGCCGCTGCCTGTATTCGCCTTGAGCCAGTCGAGCTTATGGTTGCGCGTTAGAACATCCATAGTGCCATCGACGTGCTCGGCCTCAAGGGCCATGGATCCATCTTCATCCTCCCGAAGCTCGTCCACGACCGCCATGAACTCCCTGGCCAGCAGCTTGGAGTGCGGGATGGTACCGGCAAAAGCCACGGCGGTTCGCATGGGCTGCGCGTCACCCCCGAAGTCCACGCTGCCCAAGGCACCACGCTTGGCAAGACCATTCCAGCAGCCCACAATCTTCACGGCATCATCCAGCTTTAGGCTGTCCCCGGAGTCGCCAATGCGATCCTCCAGTTCTTGCAGGATGCTTTCCTGATCTACGGCCAGGATCAGCACCTTGTAGTCAGACAGGAGATCCCGATCCACCGCCTCGGCAAAGCTCAAGCGGTGAAAGACCGGCCCGAAGTGGGCCTCATTGCTCATGGAATAGACCAGGTGGCCCTTCTCCTCGGCCTTACGGCTGGCGTCATCTTTGTAAATCTTCGGGGTGGCCGTCATGTAGAGGCGCTTTTGAGCGTGGATATAGTCGTTATCATGGACGCGCACAAAATGGGAGTATTCCAGCGTATTCTTCTCGTTGTCGAACTGAGCCACCCCCGCCGTGCGATGGGCCTCATCACAGATCACCAGATCAAACGCCGGACACCCAGCCTTTTGCGCTTCATGCACGACTTCGATGGATTGATAGGTGGAGAAGATCACCGTAATCCGGCCATCGTCGGATGTGTGGTTCAGGTGCATGGCGAGTTTCTGAAAATCGGTTGTAGCAGGATAAGCGAGGTCATGCACCCGGATGTCCTCTTCTTCTTTGCCGACCTTGCTGTCAGAGCACACGGCATAGCAACGCAGGGGTGCATGTGCCTCTGCCGTCCATTCTCGAAGCGTTTGCGCCAACAACGCCAGGGACGGCACCAGAAAGAGTACATGGCCACCGGGTTGCACCATGTATTCCATAATGGAAAGCGAGGTATAGGTTTTGCCAGTACCACAGGCCATGATGAGCTTGCCCCGGTCATGGTCCTGAAAGCCAATCAGCACATCCTCACGCGCCGATTCCTGGTGTGGGCGAATCTGCTTGCCCGTCTTGCGGCGCAAGGATTCCGGCTTCTCCACGTCGAAGGCGGACCAGTCAACGACGCTGTTTTCGAGATCGGCCAGACCGATGCGGCGAACACGGATTTGTTGGGTGTCCAGCATCTCATCGGCATTTTTCCCCCAGTGATCCGTGGTGGAAACAATCAGACGGCTGGTAAAGGGCTCCCTGCCGGAGAGCATGAAGAACGTCCCAAGATCATCCATGGAAATACGCTGATCTTCCCCATAGAACTTGCACTGGATCGCGCAAAAGCCGCCATCACGGTCCTCGGCTACGAGATCCACTCCTTTGTCCTGGGCGCTAAATCCATGGGCTTGCAGCCCCGGCCAATCCTTCCAGAGCCAGACACCGGCGAACTGATCCGCGAACATCGGATCAAGGCGCAGGAAAGCCGCCATCAATCGCTCAAAGGCATCACCTTTGCCGCGCTGATCGACGGTGTACTGGCGGAACTGGGCGAGGATGTCGTGGATGGTGTTTACGGGCATGGGAGATCAGTTCTCTTCTTTGGGTGAGCACTCAGGGGCTTTTATTTTCACATGGCGAGGCGGCGGGGATAGTTCCTGTAACCAGGTGCTGTCTACAGGAGGCGGGTTCAGATAATTCATTACAATGTCTGACGATTCACCATCACTTATCACCATGGATTTATCTTTCAAAAAACCGAAATGGCTTGTGAAATACTTGACGTTTGCATTAAACAGGCCAGAAAACCAGAGCCACTTCCGCCTTGCTTCTGGATTTCTATGGACCAGATTATTCATAATTATCTGACGATATTTTTTGAAATATTCTTCAACATCTCCATTTTTGTTGGGAAGATAATGCTGTTCTGGGTAAATCGAGTCCAGAATAATCTGGTCTGAATGGTTTTTTGCAAATATGCCTAAATTGCCATAAATGGAGCCTTTCAATCCATCTAGTGCTTGCACCGCTGATTCATTTAGTATTATTTGCGGGTCAACTGCAGTTTTTTCCCCTTCTACCGCTTGCTGAAAACCAGTCCCAAAGATGTTTGATTCAGTGCAATGGGCATTCCCAATGGCAATGGCGCCACGCACCAGGAATCCCATATCCAGTAGCGCGTGTGCAATTTGTACAGCCTTAATAGAGACGGCAACAAGCGGAGGGTATGGTGATTTTTCGGAGATCGGTGCAGAGATAACCAAGCTATCTGAACAGCTCAAACACTTCAGTTCCATATCTTCTGGAAATGCGGAATTTCTACCCTCCGAGCTGATTTCTCTTGGGATAATCTCGTAAAACAATATATCTAATTGTTTCAACTTGATCGGGTCCTCCTCTGCCGCCTTCACAAAGGTTGAAAACCCTAAAATATCCAGATAGGCAACAGCGTGTGGGTGAAATTCCATCATGATGATGCTTCCTGCGATACCCAAGGATTGATAAGCGGAATGCTGAGATCCTCGAAGTCTGAGATGTTGCGGGTGGCCAGATGCGCCCGCCGAAAATGGGTGATGGCGGCAATCTGGGTATCCGCCTGGGGAATAGCCCGCCCAGACAACTTCCTCTGAGCGGCGATCTCTGCAAACGCCATTGCAGCGCCTCCATCAAAGGGAAGTATTCGCCCCGCAAAGTCTTCCCGAAAGATAGCAGCGATAGCCTGTTCGAGTTTGGTTCGGCGATTTCCTTCCGGCAAGATACGCACTCCATAAAACATCTCTGCCTGCGTGATGCTCGTCGTGTAGAGATTATCTAATGGTTGGCTGGCTATCCAAGACATGACCTGTCCGGCTGGAGCGGGGCGAAGCAACTCTGAAATGACGTTGGTATCCAGTACAATCATTGGAAGTCGGGAGGATCCCGAACAGGATCTCTGGGCATGGTCGGCAAATCCACTCCGCCAAGAGGCTCCATTCGCGCTCGAATCCTCTGTGCCAGATTGCCTCCTTGTTGCTCCGACGATTGCAAAGCAGCACGTAGAATCTGTCTGGCTTCTTCTTCCATAGAGAGCCCGTGAGTCGCTGCACGGATGCGAAGGCTGGTTTTTACGGATTCATCCAGGTTCCGAATGGTAATGATGGCCATGATAACCCCGCGTTTCGCTAATTTCGATTTAGTATAGGCATTGCATTCATTGCAGGCAACAATAGGCCGCGAAAGCCGCCTGATGGTTCTTTCGGTGAATCACTCGGCGAGACCCTGCCGACGGGGAACGACATCTAGTTGTGGCTCTGTGCCACCGCCACCCAAGCGATTCAGACGGCGGGCGCGCGCTTGTTCAATTGGCTATTTGCATTTTGAGGTTGGAAACCAGGTTTTAACGGTGACTTGGGACTGTCTACTATTGTCAGGACACCTCAGCGGTCGGGGCCAACGACCTTCGGACCAGTACGCTTAGCCGATCGACGTCTTCGCCGGTAGCAAAATTGCTTGCCAACAGATCGCAGCCTTGTCGTCCATCTGATTCAACGCTTCAAAGTTCCGCAAACTCACATGCCCCGGACAAGTTTCGACGGCAAAGGCTATGAGTTCCTTCGCACGGGTCAAATCGCCCGTTGCGCGGTTTTGCTCCGCCAGCCTTAATATGAAGGCTGCTTCAAGTATCCGCCCAAGATCCAATGTGTTGGCGTAATGGCGCTCACGGAAATAGCGTGTGTAAAGCTCTTCCATCAACGGCAAGGGCCAGTCCGGATTTTGGCCTGTCAACAGATGCGCCGCCAGACTGATAATGGAAGGCGTATCAAAATCGCTCTTGTATGTCTCAATAAGCTTCGGGTACCCCGCGCTGCGGGAATCCTCCGGCGCGAAGAAGTTGAAAAGAAAATAAAGGGCCAGCATCGGTAAGCGCTGGGCGGGCTTTGCCAAACCAGTCACGAGCACTTCAACCTTCTCCAGCACAGGCCGGATGTCTGTTAGCTTCGATGACGGCTGCAATAAGATCCCGACTACCTGTCCAATGAAAGCAACGAGATATTGCTGAGCGGTGGTCGCATCGAAACCCTGAGGATTGTAGATCCAATATTGGGGGGCCAGCTGCATGGTCAGCTTCCCTGGCAAATCCTTCCTCCAGTCGAAGTCTTCCGTTTCCGTTTTCGGCGCCTGCGCCACGAATGTCTTGATCACGTGGCGCGCCACACGCGCAAGGCCAGCAAAGGTCAAGGCGGGCTCTCCATCGACCGCCATGGTCTCGTGGAAGCCACCAATCCCGACGAGAAGGTGAGGAATATCCTTGAGATGGTGCACGTAGCTTGAGCGGATCGAATAAGCCTGCCTGAGTGCAATTGAAAGGTCGGGCCGACTGACGGCATTGACGGCCGTCTGTGCCTCCTCGCGGAAGAAGCTGGGACCAACATGGGCAAGGGCAAACTCACGGAAGCGCCGCGCAATGGCCACGTGCTCGTTGGCGAGGACGGCAGCGCGCACCCTGTTTGCCGCGGCTTCGGGGGCATCTCTAAGAGCTTCATCAACACTGCGCCGCTTGTTCTGGTCGTAATCATCCCACGCGGGTTCAAATCCATCATAATTCTGAGCGAGGGATTCCATCGACATAACAAAGAGCGCATAGGCGATATTCACGTCATCCGAGATACGATGCGCACCGATGACATAGCGCCGAATGGCCCGCATGACCCCTTCGTAGCTCTTGCGCTCCAGCGCCATAAGGTCCGAAACGAAACGCTGGAGGTCCGCAGCATCTCCCGGCTGCCAGTCCACGGCGCGATCAAACATTCGGGGTACGTATTTCTGAGGTACTAAGTCCGCGCCGAGACTAGGCCGCTCGTTCGCCACCAGGCGGCGTGCAAGGTCGAGATCTGCTGTACAAGTAATGTTCAGGGTAAACGAAACGATGGCTGCAAAGTCATTGATCAGCGTGTCACCGCCCGTCGCGATGACTTCGCCGGAATACGGGCCACCGGGCAGCTTCTCGATGCGTTCAATGATCTCACAGGTGAGCGCTCCCAGCCCATGTACGCCGATGACCGGCTGGAGCGAGCCCGCCTGTGTTTCGATACGCTCGTCTTCCCGAAATATTCGGTAGTTCGTGTAATAGATCGCGCGCCGCAGCGTCTCGTGCGCTTCGCCTTTAAAGAACTTTCCGGTGCTAATCTGCAACATTGTGGTGAGGTCCCTAAGTGGTCACTGGCCGGGAACAGCCTGTCATTCAGTCTATCCCAGCGGCCACAACCAGTCCAAAGCAGGTATAGCTACCACAAGCCCAGTTCCAACCAATTGGAGTTGCATTGAGGTTGCACCCGAGAGGCTGATTCCAACCTGGGTGTTTGGTACGTTCAGTCGGATTGGACTTCGATATCTCCGCTATCCAACCTCAGAATGCAAATAGCCGTTCAATTAAAAACACACAAAGCCTCTTTCAATAGGGTACCACGGTCTTCCAGTCCCCCCACCTGATGCGGGGAAATTATTGACCTGACGCAAACCCCTCACATCGCCGCATCGCATTCGGAAAGCACGCCAGATAACCATCGTCTGCCTTGCCAGAAGGCGGTAGCCCGAACTGTGTTTTCCCGCAACGCCCGATGCCGTTAGAGCCTATGCTATCCGGCGTGAAATGGCGGCAGGAGCCACAGGTTACTCTGGTGTTGTTTTCTGGGTCAGCCATTCGCTTTCTCACGCACTATTTGGCTGCTCCGGTACGTCACCACCCGGCGTGCGGGAATCTCGACCGGATCCATGTTCGTCGGATTCCGCCCCGGACGCGCATTTTTATGCAGCAGGACAAAATTGCCGAACCCTGAGAGCTTGACGTCTTCGCCAGAGGCCAGGGTCGTGCGGATGGTGTCGAATATCGCCTCGACCACCAGCTTGCTGTCCGTCGCCGACAACCCGACGGTGTCGGATAGGTGGCGGGTTAAATCCAGCTTGGTAACGGTCATTTTTATGGATTCACCTTGTCCTGAAGCGACTTGGCGGGCTTGAACGTCACGCCATTACGCGCCGCAATCTGGATCTCCTCACCCGTCTGTGGGTTCCGACCCTTTCGTGCTTCCTTGCGTGAAAGCTGGAACGTGCCCACTTCCGGGACGACGATCTTCACCACCTTCGTGATCTCGGCATGAATCGTCTTGCCGAAGGCTTCCAGAAAACGCTCCGCTTCGGCCTTGCTGCTTTCGGCGTGATACGCCAGCGCTGCCACCAATTCTGATTTCTTCAAGGTCATTCTCCTTTTCTCAGTGAACCAACTATTGCGGTGGGGTACTGCTACTGCATACAGACTGAATGAGCGCATCCACATCCTCATCAGACATTCCAAAGCGTGTCTTGAGGCGATCTCTGGCCTCTTGCCGGTGCGCATCCGACACTGGATCTGCCACTCGCAGATCGAGGTGATAGCGCACCGATCCGGGTGCCGCCAGCCGGGCCAGATAAGGCTTGCGTCCAGTCAGGACACGGATCGCCATGCGCACATTGGTCGCCGTGATGTCTTTGACGTGCCGACTTCCGATAAGCCCCTCTCGGATAGTCGCTACCAGATCGCCCCCGGTACCAAGGGCGATAGGCAGCTCATACTTGACGATGAGCGCCACGTTGCCCCATTTCCCCAACAGGCGGCCAGCCAGCGCTCCGGCATCCACGAAAATCGGATTCGCATCCTTTCTGACTACGTTTGGGCGCTTCGTAGGCGATCTCACGGGCTTTGTCTCTGGTGTCTCGGTGGCCGGTTCAATCCGCACCTCCTGCCTCCGCAGATCAACCGCCGCCATTTTCAGAATGTCGATAGCTCTGAGATGCCCTGGGTCTTTCTTGGCGCCCGGCATGGCGTTTTGCGAAAACTCGGCGGTTTT
>JAAOMR010000014.1 GCA_018853935.1 Acidithiobacillus ferrivorans | reverse complement strand
TTTTGGACACTTTCGGCCCCGATTCGGCGAGGTGAAGTATCCATAAACTCGTCTATCTTTCTGCGTCCTGTAAACCATGCCCGCCCCACATGTCACTGTGACACCCTCTCGCAAACGACCGTTTCTGAGACGCCTCGCATTGTGAGAACAAAAGCCCTGCATTTGCTGGCTTCCGCGTTCTCATAAACCACAATCGTTTTAGCATGGGCGGCCTGCACGGCTTTGAGAAAACGCCGATCTATTCGGCAACGCCCTTGCCCTGGGTCTTGGCCTTCTCCCGCCGTATCTCTCTGCCGCGATCTATCGCCTGCTGCGTTTTTTGGCGCTGCAACTCGTCGTGCATGCCCATAATCCGTTTGTAGCCTTCCGGGTCGCGGGCTTCGGCCCGCCTCTCCGCCTCGCGCCGGGAGTCCCACTGACCGCGCGCCAGATCCCGTAGACTGCTAAGCTCCAGCGATCGCATCTCTCTCGTAAGCCTTTCACCCTCCGCCTCAGGGTCTTTCCAGTTTGGGTCTGTGCGCTTGATGCCGAGGAAGCCCCGCGATACCGGACTTTTCGGCCACTCGCATGTGGCGTAAAAGGCCATCTGGAGAGCGTCATGCCGCTTCTCGACATCTGGCAGTCGGGCGACAGCCTCATCACGGATGCCATTCGCCTCGCGGTCGATCTGGGCGAAAAAGGCGTCCACCTGCTGCTGCGGGGTCAACCTCTGCGGTGCAGGCGTGGGCGTGGGTTTGGCCGGGGTCTGCTGGGCCTGTATTTTGGGCGTTGACCGTGGCTCCACCACCGGGGCCGGAGCCTTGTTTGGCGACGGCTGCGCGGGGGCATACTGTGGAGCGGATACGACAGGAGCCATGGGCGGCTCCAGAGCCTTTGGCGTTGGCTCCACCACCGGGGCCGGAGCCGTTGGCTCTGGCTGCTTGCTCGCCGGGTTTTGCCGGGTTCGCCGCTTGGTTTCCGGCTTTGACGGATGCATCAAACGCTGCATCGCCGCTTCTAAATCCTCTATATCTATATCCGGAGCAGGGGTGTCTATCTGGTGAGCCTGAGCCTGAGCCTGAGCCTGAGCCTGAGCCTGAGCCTGAGCCTGAGCCTGAGCCTGAGCCTGAGCCTGAGCCTGAGCCCTGCGCTCCGCCTGCCGCTCACGCTCTGAGTGGGCAGCTTCGATGGCGTCTCTGGCAACCTTTTCCAGCCGCTCGTCCGTGAGACCAATACCTGCTTCCACAAAGGCTCGCGCCGCCCGCTCCTGAAACTCCAGGCTGCCAGTGAGACTGACCCTCTTCCAATCCTTGGCTTTCGTCAGGACCACCATGGCCTCGATCTCCCGCTCATTGCCCTCTTTGGCCGTGATCCGGTCGCCGTGGTCGGTGATGGTAGCCGCACGGTTGCTCAGAGTGAGACTGTCAGGGCCTCGCTGAATGTCATACCAGCGCCCCATTTTCTCAGCCACGCCCAAGTCATAAGCCCTGGTGAGAATGCGCTCCCGCTCCACCTGCCAGCGGGGTTTGTCGGGGTGCCGGATACCGGGCCGGGTTTCCTGCTCTGCGGCACGGTCCCGATCCAGACCTTGCTTGCGCTGGTCCCAGGACCGACGCGAACCAGAAACGTTCTGACGCTCGGCCTGCATGTCGTCATGGGAGTAAACAAATATCCGCTTGCCATCCTTCGGCTCCAGCCGATACCCAGCGTCCAGATACGCCTGCCGGATATGAAGACTGCACGCCTGATCCTTCGCCAAGGCTTCAGCCAAATCCACCAAACTCCTCCGCCGCACCTCCCGCTCTTGCCGGGTCGACCGCTGCCGCTGCTGTTCCGTCCAGCGGTCTTGCGTGGCCTGCCGCGCCCGTTGAGCTTCGGTGGCTACCAGAGCCGCCACGGCCCGCGTGATGGCCAGACGGTCCGGCTGCCAGCCGTGGCTCTGCTCAAACTCCCGCCGTGCGGCGACCTTGCGCTCCTGCCTGGCGGCGCGATCCTGCTCCAGATCTTGCTTGCGCCGATTCCGGGACCGCCAGGCCTCAGTCACCGTCTTCACGTCCTCCGGCAAATCGCCATGCGGATAGACAAAAAACCACTGGTCTCCCCGCTGCTGCCGCTGGTAACCGGCGTCCAGATATGCCCGCCGGACATCCAGCTCACACGCCCGGTCCTGCCCCAGAGCGTCGGCTAGCATCACCAGACGCTCCCGCCGCGCCTCCCGCTCTTGCCGGGTCGCCCGCGCCTGCTCAATCTCCCGCTCTTGCCGTAGCGCATTGAGATCAACGATGACGGCCATCTGAGCCACCACCCGCAGCGGGTCCCCTGCGGCATTACTCACCACTGCGGCCTGCACAACACCGAGTCTACGGACCGCATCCGGCATCGGGGCGGACCCAACAGAAGGGAGATAATGCAACTCCGATAGCGTCTCTCGGACCTTCATGCGGGCGATAACGGTCACGGCAGGGCCTGCGTGAATCTGCGGAACACGGTCGATATCCTGCTCACGGAGACTGCGAGCATCAATCCGCGCATCCACCCCAGCCTGCTCTAGCGCGGCATTGGCGGTGCGCTCCCACAGTTCTCGCACGGCCTTCACTTCGTCAGCAGAGGCTCCCAGACCGCGCTCCTTGCGGGCCTTGTCAGAGAGCTCTATATGGGCCTTGGCACCCAGGGTCAGCCCGCCATCGGCGGCGCGGCTGACCTGCCGGGTGGTGGTGAGAATATGGGCATGGTGGTTCCGGTGGTCGCCTTCCCGGTCGGGAGCGTGAATCGCAAAATCAACAGCAACCCCATAACGTTCTACCAGGCATTGGGCAAAGTCGCGGGTCAGCGCAGTTCGCTGCTCCGCATTCAGTTCTGAAGGCAGGGCGACGATCCATTCTCTGGCCGTCCGGGCATCCTTGCGCTTCTCGGCTTGTTCAGCGGTATCCCAGAGCGCATTGCGCTCCGCACCCAGCCCGTCCGGTGTGAGTATCTCCGTCAGCTCTACACCGCCCTTGCGGGTATAGTCGTGAACCAGCCCGGTGCGCGCATCCACCAGCTCTACACCCGCCCGATAGGCCGCTGCGGCGACGGCTGACCGTCCCGCGCTGCGCGCTATCGGTTTGGTGCTGGCGTGATAAATGGCCATTCGCGGCTCCTCGCTTTTTGGCTTTTGCTTCGGCCCCGCAGGGCGCTCTGACTTGCGCAGCAAGTCGTAAGTGCGCATTTCCGTACTCGCTGCGCTCATCCAGTGCATGATAGTATGCCTGCTTCAACCGCATGAGGATAGCACCATGGCGCAGACACTGAAGCAGAAAATAGCGGAGGCGGAAGACAGACTGGCACGCCTCCGGGAACAGAGCAGACGCACGGAGAACGGCCAGAAAATCATCCTGGGGGGCATGCTGATTCACGCCGCCCGGAAGGATGACAAAATCCGGGCATGGCTATTGGAAGAAGCCGAGAAGTCCATCATCAGGGATGCCGACAAAAAACGTCTGGCGCCACTGCTCGACACTCTGCGCATGACGCCAGAACCCAATCAGGAGAGCGAGAAGGAAACCGTTTCCGAAGCCATAACCAACATACTGAGCGACAATGCCATGCGCGATTAGCGACGAACCGGCATCAATCGCCTATCGTGCCGATCACCGGAATCATACGCGGGCTGATCTGTTGGAGTGCCTGCTCCAGACCAGCCACCTTGCCCTCCAGCATCGCTGCCTTCTCCCGCATCAGCGAAGCTTCTCCACGCCAGTTGTCGATCTCTTGGGTCTGTTCCAAGATCGCCTCGTCTTTTTCAGTCAGGAGCATCTGCGCCGCTTCCAGCTCGGCACGCACCAGATCCAGCTCACCCGCCAGGGTGTCGGCCAGCTCTACGGCTTCGGCCCGTTCCCGTGCCATCTCCACCCGCGCGGCTTCCAGGGCTTCACGGTCGGCTTGTAAGCGTTCACGCGCTATCGCCTGGGCCTGTGCCCAGAGTTCAGAGACCAGCACCGCTGCGTGCTGAGA
>JAAOMR010000139.1 GCA_018853935.1 Acidithiobacillus ferrivorans | reverse complement strand
AGGAAAATGAAGAAAATAGCAAAATATAGGGCAATAATGGGTAAAATCACCCAAAAAAGGTGTTTTCAAAAAAACCTGGGCGAAAATGGGCGGCAGTCGTGAGCTAAGCCCGACAGGCTGCTAGCATTGCATGCTCTACAGCAGCAGATGCCTCATTACTAAGACGCTGACCAGCAGACGCTACATCCGCTGGCAATTTCGATATAGTCTCTGACACTGTGTCAGAGACTGTTTGCATTTGTTGCAATGCACCTATTGCTATTTGTGCAGATTCTAATAGTAGCCAAGCCGGATCATCAGGTGTGATCCCGTGAGCCGCTGCTGTGCGTAGCACTGCTATTTGCACAGATTCTGGCAGTGGCATTAGTGCTGGTTTTGCCAAATCAGCAGGATGTGGCGCTGTAGCTGTCACAGTGACAGGCGGAGGAAGGTCAGGTGGAACATCCTCATCTGTTGCCTCATCATAATAATCATCCGCCGCAGGTTCTACAATATTAGTTTCAATCTGTTCCATGATCTTCTCCTCCTATATAGTGAATAACATTACTTAGGGTATCTTCATACCACATTTTTATAGCTTGCCTGTCTACAAGATGCTGAGACCCATATACTGACCATATTTTATGAAACGGCGTATGTGTATACTTAATAATAGGCAGTCTGTGTTCCGCCAAAGATGTCCAGATAGCCGTCATACCTTTCCACTGCTGTGCCTCCACTGATCTCTGCCATGCCTTGAAGCCGTTAGGCATATATGTGTTAATGATCGCAAGCGTCTCTGTTTGCTTGCCGATAGATCTCAGCAATCTGCGTGAATCCTCATCGGGACTCACGATGTAGACTAGCAGGACGTCACCAAGCTCATATAGTGCCTCGATAAGAATCGACGATCTATCAATAGATACAGGCAAGTCTATAATTCTGGTCGAGGATTTGCATTCATCTACAGCCGTGAGTAACTCAGACAATAGCTGATCGATACTGTCTGAGTCAGCCACATGATATACTCTGCCACTATCTTTATATCGCAAGAGTGAGTCAGACCCCGTTACTGCCACTACATCTGAAGGTGGCAGACCCTCCGCAAGTATGGATGTCAATAATGATTTTCCAACTCCATGTCGATCGCTACATACAATAATGGACTTCATACTATTACCTCGATGCACTCATATGCGGCAGACAGCCACTTCTTCGCAAAGATCCGCTGTCCGAGACTCAGAGTCGATGTCTCTTTATCTGCAAGTGCTGAGAACGATGCTTCAGATTTGAAGATGGCTTCAGCTAGCTCAGCAGGACTCAATGCTGGCATCACCACCTCGCGTCCGCCTTTCTCAATATAATCTGCACGTGCAACTGTCTTGAAGAATGTGAACGTTTCTTGTTTACCTATAAATCTTGGGTAGACAATGCAAGTTTGTGATAGTGGTACAGCCGACATTAACCCACTTGATAGAGACTTCTGTAGCATGTCGCCTGCTGTAGCATATGCTCCGAGAGAATATATGATCGTCACGCCATGACCACATTCCGCTGCTGCATCTACCAGCATATCCGCCATTAAATCTAGCGTATCTCCTGCCGCCGCAGGAAGATTAACTACTATGGCATCAGCATCAATAGTCTGGATTGTATCTATCCAGAGCAGTCCTGCCGCTTCTGCGTCTCCAGATCGATTCAGGTTCACAGCTTTAATATCGATCAGCCCTGCGTAGCGCAGAGCTACATCAGGTTGACCCTCATCTCCCTCTATCAATGTCACTTTGTGATTTTGTGACAACAAATAATCGATCAAGACAGCTGATAACATACTTTTACCAACTCCACCCTTATCACCATGTGATATGTATATCATAAATAACCCCTCCTTTTAGTGTTAAACTTCATTTGAAAAATATACCTTTTGCGGCAAGCTTACTCAACATTGGTGAGTCTGCTGATTTTTCTTCAGTCTTTGATATGTCGACCTGCACAGATGATGCAGGACGTGCAGCCACCTGTGGACGTGTAGGTGTCGTAGGAGCAGTCGCAGCAGCAGGTATCAGTTTCTGCTCTACAGCAGATGCGTATAGATTGGTAATACAGGCTCTACGAAACGACAGCAGCTTTACCTCATCACTTAACACCTTTGCAGTCACCAGCATGTCTCTTATATACAGCCATGGGTAGCCACGATTCTTATACGCCATTATATCATTAACATATGGTGCTACGACGACTGTTATTGGCAATCCATTCATATTATCCTCCATTACACTAAATGTTACTAACACAGTATAAGAATGAATTACTATAAGTCAAGTCGTCACATATAAATAACTAGAATGAACATACTATATACATTCATGTCACACAGATTGCATATGATGTATGTAAAATATTAAAAAGTATGTGCATACCAAACCTATAAGTGTGTAAATCAGTTAAAGTCTCTATACAATATTATATAGTGGACACCCGCTAGCGGGTGTCCTAAAGCACGCACATTCGCACCCTCATGGCTTGCTATTGTGCTTTTCTTATGCGTATATCAGTAATGACTGGATTGCGCACATATAAGGAGGCATAGCCATGCTAAAGTCAGAATTGGAGCGATATTATAGTAGAGCTGCAAGAGCGTTACATAAGTACAAAGCAATAAGAAAGCGGCTACCTATTGATGCAGATGCTTGTGCAGAGCATCTATATATGGATACAAAGACGGAAAAGTTATCATGTAGTCAACGAGAACTCATGCAGAGAGCCTGTGTATATGCAGTCACGGACTATATTAACTCGCTCGACTATGCTTTGATAATTATGAATGCCGCAAATGATCCAAAGCACTATTTAGATGGGACACCCACGCAAAATTGTGTAACAGCGAGTGAGAGTGGAGATGCCGTCATTAAGTATAATCGTTACGTTATACGGATGTGCATATGATTAGGGTCAAGGCACTTAATGGCTCTGCGCAAAACGTAGCAGAATATCTAGGACACGAGAAGGAGGCGGCTGCTGTCGAATATTACTCAGGTAGTGGTCAGCACCAGCCAGCATTCTGGACTGGACAACTCGCTGATAAATTTGGTCTGGATACCAGCAAACCAGTTCAGCGTAAAGACCTCATAGCGCTACTAGAAGGCAAGCTGCCGGATGGCACCAATATCTCAGGACGCGCAGGTGATATGGATGGCAAACGCAGAATGGGTACTGAGGTGAACTTCTCTGCGCCTAAATCCTTCTCCCTGCTCGTCGCTGCTGCTGACCCAGAACGCAGGGCAGAGCTGTTACAAATGTGGGATGACTCAGTGAAAGAGGGACTGGCATACGTAGAGAGTGACATAGCCTCCGCTCGCTACGGCAAAGGTGGAAGAGAGCGTGAAATGTCAGGCAAAATCATAGCGGCTGTTTACAGGCACGAAGATGCTCGTCCAGTAGACGGACATACTGATATCCATATTCATAGCCATGCCGCAATCATTAACGTGGTCGAGGATCGAAACGGAGGCTATCGATCTATAGATTTAGATTTCGGCGAAAATAACGTGAGGATGGAAACTGCTGATATGATCTTGAAGAGCAGGCTGGCTGAGAAATTGGAGCGCGCTGGCATAGCTACTCAGCGTACAAAGGATGGCTTTGAGGTCGCAGGTATTACACGAGATCAAATCAATGAGTCATCTCTACGCAAACAACAGATTGATACACAGCTTCTTAAAGATGGGACTACTCGTGCTGAGAGCAGCCATCAACAAAGAGATGGCGCATGGCAAATCACACGAGAGGATAAGAATACAAAGAAGAATCTACTCGAACAGCAGAGTGAGTGGAGAATGCACGCTCGCAGTATTGGTATTGACAACCAGAATCATAGTGCTACAAACTTTAAGGAAAAAGACGATAGAGCAAATATAGCGCATAAGTGCCTCGATTTTGCTCTAGACGACTTAACATCGACCCATTCTGTATTTAATAGAGAGAAATTATATCTAGAGGCAGTCAAACAGGGTATGGGTCAAGTAAATATTGAGGATGTTAAGAATGCTCTGAACGATCATGAAGAAATCATATCAGCAGG
This sequence comes from Acidithiobacillus ferrivorans, assembly GCA_018853935.1. Lineage (GTDB taxonomy): Bacteria > Pseudomonadota > Gammaproteobacteria > Acidithiobacillales > Acidithiobacillaceae > Acidithiobacillus > Acidithiobacillus ferrivorans. Next base: position 30,382 of record JAAOMR010000139.1, on the reverse strand, counting down.
TAGACAAAAGTTTGAGTACGTCAAAAAGACACGATCAGGTGAACAAACTAAAGTCGTGGAGCGTCATGATATGCTCACGACAAAAACTGTAGTAGAGCGTGAGGGATGGCTCCAAGGCTATTGTGAAGAAGGCAAAGGTAAGATGCAGGCTCTCATGAATTCTGAGGATGCTGTAGAAACTATTCGACAAGCAGAAGTGCGACAAGGCTTTAAATTCTCAGAGGGACAGAGAAAATCATTAGAGGCGACATTCACCAGTGCAGATAAAGTTATTGGTATAGTTGGCTCCGCTGGTGTAGGAAAGACCACCAGCGCCAAGGCTATCATCGATGCTGCACGAGAGTCTGGCTATGAGACCATCGGACTGACTCCTTCACATACAGCACGACAAGAGCTGGTAGAGGCTGGCACTGACACAAACATCACCACTGCTAAGCTATTGCAAGATCAGGAGAAGGTGAAAGGCAAGCCGAAATTGTATCTATTAGATGAGGCAGGCATGGTCGGAGACAAATCAATGCAGGAGATACTAAAGAAACTCAGACCAGAGGATCGAATCTTGCTATCGGGAGATCCCGATCAACTAAAGAGCATAGAGGCTGGTGACACTTTCAAAATGCTTATGGACACCAAGTCCATAGCTTATAGCGAGATCCGCGAGGTGCAACGCCAGAAAGATGCCGACATGAAGAACATGGCTCAGCTATTTGCCAGCCGGAAAACATCAGAGGCTCTGGAAATCGCCAAGAACTATATGACGGAAGTAGAAGTGACAGGCACTGGTGCTGTAGATCAAAAGACAGGTATAGCAAAAATCACAACAGAGGATAGACGCCGAGCTATAGCGGGTAAGACTGTCGAAATGTACATGGGACTGGATGACAAGCAAAGATCAGAGACTCTTATAGTATGTAAGACCAATGCCGTTCGAGAAATGGTGAATAATGATATACGCAAGAATCTGGTAGATAGCGGGAAAATCAATACGCAGGAGAGTGTAGAGGTCACGAGACTGACTCGGACATCGCTCACTACATCACAAAGAACAGAGGCTCGATATTATGATGTAGGACAGGTGCTACGAGTGGGCGAGCGTATAGCTAATGATGGCAGCAATGGTAAGGATGCAAAGACGAGGTATGGAAGCGTAGACTACGAGATAAAAGACATCGATCTGCAAACAGGAGAACTGCTACTCAAAGCTGGTGATCGAGAGAAGCGAGTTAATCTTAAGGACATCGATCACTCAAAAGTGCAACTATACAATAAAGAAAATTGGCGGGTTGCTGTAGGTGATACACTTGTATTACGTGATAACTCACAAAAACAATATGATGTGTTTAATGGAGATGGTGGAGTAGTCACGGAAGTAAAAGATGGCATAATCACGTTAGAGACTGATAGAGGCAAAACTGTCAGCATCGACACTAATAAAAATATGTTAGCGGCAGACTACGGCTATGCGCGAACAGTCAATGATTCGCAAGGAAAGAGTGTGGAACGTGCGATAGTTACAGGAGAGAGCGCCAAGGAGGATACTGCAAACTCACTATATGTGGCAGCGACGCGGATGAAGAATCACTTAGAGATTATCACAAATGATCCAGATCAACTATGCGCAACAGCGGAGAAGTGGACAGAGAAACATTTAGCAGGAACATCACGTGAGCGAGTTATGGATTCAGAGCAGGTCAAAGATCTAGACGCTCAGTTAGCTGTGGGACGAGAGAATGGTAAAGAGTCGGCACAATATAACGCTGAGCGTCACGTCGCGGAGAAGGAGGAAGTTAAAGAGAAACAGGGGGAGCTGGTGCAAGAGCGGGAGAAGGAGCTGGAGTTGGAGATGTGATATCAAGAGAAAGTGCTGACTGTTAGCACTCACACATGGGTAGCACAGAAACAGCGCGTAGGCGCAAAGGAAAGGGAGCCAGAGGCTCCCTTCTCTTATATGTGACTAGTCACTAATTATTCAGTTGTCCCCTCTCCTCCTCCTGCATCTTGTTGCAGTTTAGTGAGTAGAGGTGTCTCAGCACCTGCTCCTTGTGTCCCTCCTTTGCCTTGTCCTGTAGCACCCTGTATGACCTTTGTCGTCGCATTATGTCCGCCGCTGGCATACCCACCCACTGCTGCCAACTCCTCTCTTCCGGCAGGCTGACTAGACTCACCTCCTATCCAGTTAAGAACAGTAGAAGGTAATCGAGTGATGACTTGGATAGCCTTGTTTACAGTGACTAGCATCACTCCTGCCAGCAGCACCAACTCCATGATCGTATCGTATGGTCCGTTAAATCCTGTATTAGCACTGGCAAATGCGACATTGAAAGAGAGTGCCATAAAGTACACAACTGTCGACATAATCGAAAGTGCTATAAAGAGTCCGAAAACTGTCAGCACTGGACGCACTAGCAGAGCCATTAGAAATGCATACCCTTTCTTGCCGTGATCCCCAGTAAATCCATCACCTGTTGGCATGGCATGCGCCGCAGCCCAGAGAGGTGCTGCTAGAAGAGTCTCTATGACAGCTATGAGCCACTCTACAACAGCGAATCCGAACAGTATGGCGGGTGCTATAGGTAGATAGAACGCTAGCTCAAAGCCGATAACTGCTAGTAGCATCACGAGAATAAGGACGGGTCCAGAGAAGAAACTAAATAGTTTTGAAGCTCCTGCCGCCACTGTTGCAACTACCTGTGTGCCGCCAGCGTCAAATACGTTAGAAATCTGTCCAATCAAGCTCTTACCTGCATTCTTTGTCATCGCCGCTGCAACATAAGCGCCTGCATACCCAGTCATGATGGAATCAGCAGCCCATGTGACCTTATCCCCGAATGCCTGTAACTGGACGATGGGGTCTACAGGGTTTAGTGCATTACTTGCTCCAGCACCTGGGGGACTTATGATGTAATTGATAGCGTTTTTAAGTCCTGAGCCGACAGCATTATCTACTATCTCGCCAATCTGTGTGAGTATGCTACTCTTCTGCGAAGTAGCTGTACCTGCCGAGGCACTCTGTGAAGCAGCGGCGATCAGAGCTGATTGAGAGTCTGGTGAGTGCGTCACATCTTGTGATATGGCACTTAGTACCCCGTTAATAGAAGGCGGAATGGCACTTATAAGTGAACCACCCCCTGGAGTATAACTAATGTTAATCTCAGTCGCCTTTTGATATGCATTATTATATCGACCAAGTTCATAAAAGAACATGCCAGCTGATGCCCAGCCATCGGCTTTTGCAGTATTGGTAAACTTGCTTAAGCCTGCTCCTGCACTCGTGCTTATATGTGAAAATGCAGTCTGTATACTAGTGTTAATAGTATTTGAGAACGCTGTCTTTATAGTGCCGATATTTGACGCAAAAGAGCTGAGGCTACCCGCTCCGTGACTAACAGCCACTGCGCCGACCTCTTTATATACACTCATAAACGTGGCTCTTAATGCCTTTGCTTCTGCGCTACATGTATTAATAGTCTGTCCGCCTTGCGAACTATCTATACATGAAGCTGTTATAGTGCCGAGTCCACCCTTCATTATATTGCCTGTCGAATCGGAGAAGGGGTTTAGTCCGCATACTATCTTTTTATTATTAAAGCCTGTGACACTACATGTAAATCCTGTTGTCGTAAGTCCGGGTCCACCATCAGCTACTGGCTCTTGCAAAGCCGCTGTTTCAGCAGCCACGTCAGCAACGCCGACGATAACATTAGATGGCAAATTATAAAATGAGGAAGTAGGTGGTGACATCCCTCCTCCATTATTTACCATATATGTTAAACCCCCATCCCATACTGCATTAGCAAGTCCTATGGATGCCATAATAAGCCATGCCACAAGTCCCTGAATCAGTGATATTCCTCCAAGTCCGGGAATGGGTATAAGAGCAGCTATGGCTCCTGCCTGTCGAATCGGAGTCCACATAGTAGAATATTTGTCTCCGAGTACCTTACCTTTATGTGCTGTGTCAGCAATACCTGTCACATATGTATAAACAATAAGCAGAGCCACGACTGACAATATAATATTGTTGTAGATTTTGAGCATGGACGCTAAAGCAGATCCGGGTCCAGTTCCAGCAGTGCCTGAAAGCCAGCTGTACCAGTCATTACCTAGAATCATATTTAATAGTTTTATAGATAGGTCTGTTGACGTGTTTACGGGAAGTCCGGGAAGTCCTATAGTAGCTGCACTAGCTAAAGCTGGTATAAGTAGTAGTGCTGTTGTAATAATGACTTTGTGTGTTTTCATAATGTGCTCCTCTCTTATCAACATGCTATAACTTAATATTGATTATATCAAGTATATAATCAATATATATTTAAATAAATATTATAATGGTATGGCATTCTTTAAAGACTTCTGCGTGAATCATCACGTAGTATTATGGTGCGCATATTACATGCGCGTAACTTGACTATAATACATTTATTTCGTAATCTAATACTTATAGAGAGTGAGGAATGTTATGGCACTGCAAAAAGTATTGAATACAAACGAATATGTGGAGCATATACGTCAGCAGCGGCGAGAAGGAGTAAACAGGTATAAAGCACGACTGAAGGCGCGGCAACTGACTGATAGCAATTGCGTACAAAATTCTGAGAAAGTGTATGTAGAGAATGACAACTACATTATATACTTGAAGAATGCGTCGAAGTACTCACAGATAAGCATCTTAAGCAACAGGCTTATGGATGTATCGGCAGTCGCGGCATGGCTGAAGACGTTTACTTTCACAAGAAATAAAAAAAGCGTGAAACTAAACAGTAGTAAACCTACTATCGTTATAGAGAATGTGCCATTACCTGATGTAGATGACTTATGTGCCATCTTGGACATACAGTTGAGGCGCAACCATGGATAATCCTAATAATGACCTAGAAAGACTAGCTATATCCGGCACAGCAGGAGCCATGATATATGGGTTGACGTGGTTTTGTGGAGCCTACATCATGACTGGTGCGGGTCCACTCTCTGTAATAGAGCACATAGACAAGCCATTATCGGCAGGCATTATACCTCTAGCCATTGCCATACCATCTGCCATCGCTGTCGCAATAGGATTATTCAGAGCCAGCCATCTGCCGCCAGAGCGGCACATAAGAGGCTATGAACTACAGACTACACATCATAAGATAGCAAGAGCCAATGCAAGTACAGATGGTCTGCTGATACACGATAAAATAAAGATCTCGGAGAAGGTCGAGACCAGCCATCTACTTATATTAGGTGGATCAGGTAGTGGCAAGACCACAATCTTGTGGAGGATTATCAATCAAGCGATAACTCGTGGAGACAAAGTCCTGATATTCTCATATAAAGGGGATTTTCAGGAGAAGATTAAGGAGTATGACCTACTCGCTCCATGGGACGCCAGAGGCAAGAGGTGGCAGCTAGGGTTGGACATACCAACTCGACTGGACGCCGAGTCACTCGCCGAGACACTGGTGCCAACGCCGGAGAAAGATGCGATCTGGAGTCAAGGAGCGCAGGGACTGCTAGTTGCAGTCATATCAGATCTGCAAACAAAATATGGAGTGAAGTGGGGATTTAGCGATCTTGCAAGAGCCTGCGCTGAACATCTGAGTAACTATAACCAGTTACTGGAAACTGTCATGCGCGAGTCTCCGCTAGCTAAAGCATTCTTGATGGGTAAAGACTCAAAGACCACTGCCAGCTTTCTTGCTGAGATGGCATCCAAACTATCCGCAGTTATAAATATAGGCACAGGTGAGGTATGCAACGCCAAAAATAAGACTTGGAGCATTAAAGGATGGCTGAGCGGCAAGACGTCTTCTAATGTGGCAATCATGGGTTATCGTCCGAGCAGCAAGTCACTAAGCCGTTCATGGGTGGCATCGATCATAGAGCAGGTCGTGCGCCAGGTATCAGAGATGCCAGACTGCGACCCTTCGGAGCGCAGGATATGGATGATACTGGATGAGGTGCCTCAATGTGGCAGGGTGCCATCAATCACAGAAGCTCTGGAGACCCTACGATCAAAGGGCATGCGTGTAATTCTAGGAGCGCAGAGCATTAACCAGATAGAGCGCGAATATGATCGTCACACATCAACCATCTGGGCAGGTCAGACTGCAACCAAAATCATCGCTAGGCTCACGGCACCACAAGATCAGAAGTGGGGAGCGGATCTTCTGGGGGAGAGGGAAGTGGAGAGATATCAGCGCCAGATTTCATCACCTATGTCTTCTACTTCAGGAGGCTCGCCAAGCCAATCTGGTGGCTACCAGCCTTCCAAAGAGCACGTCATGATGCCTTCAGATTTTGGTCGAAGACTAGGGGTGCAGAATAATGTGGGTCCGACAGCACTTATAATGCAGGGGGAAAACGCCGCGATACTACAATGGAATTTTCCCAAGCTCACAGAGTACCACCCAATGACAGTACCCGCTGCGTGGACGCAGGCTGGCTACAAGCGACCAGACTGGGGTGCTGTACCACCACAGGTGGGTGGTACGTCCGCTGCTGGCGGAAAGCAACAGGTGGAGGACAAGGCACAGGGAGTAGCGCAGCAGCAAACCATAGCGCCGGACGTCAAGCTGGCACAGCTTCAGCCAGCGGATACGGGTACGGAAGAGGGTGATGCCATAGGAGAGGCTGCGGAAAAATATGCAGTGCATGAACTAGCAGGAGTGGTGCCGGGTCTGTCCATTGCAGACGCAGTGGCTAGCTTGTACGATATGTCCTTGACAGGCAAAGGCATAGACGCCAAACCTGTGCAGCAGAAAACGCAAGAACCTGCCGTTGTAGTAAGCGAGGAACACGAAGAAGAGGAAGAGGAAGAACACTAAGGTTTCTTGTTAAGTATCCGCACGACGTCGTCAATGTCGTCTTTATAGTACCTTTTGACCATCTCCATGCTCTTATGACCAGAATACTGCATAAGCTGAAGTATGTGCATGCCTGTGCGATTCGCAGTCCTCGTGATAGCTGTATGACGCAGGTCGTGAATTTTGAAGTCGACGATTCCTGCCTCTTTACACGCTTCAGCAAAACTTTTTTGCGCGTGATCACCAGTCGACTCAAATACATTGCCATCACTTGAGTCATTGCCTTCTCTTATGCTCTTTAATATCTCTATAGCACTATCCGTGAGAGCCACATACCTCCCATCCCCTCCCTTGTCATTGGGAACAGGGATATATACGACCTTTCTGTCGAAGTCTATGGCTTTCCAAGTTAGCGATACCACCTCACCCCTGCGCATCGAAGTCTCTAACGCTATAAGTACTATGTCGATTAGCTCTTTGTTATTAGAGTTTCTGCATGCTTCAAATAGCCTCGCCTGCTCATTATCACGTAGCACCCTATCCCTCTGACCTCCCTTCAACATCTTACTTATTGGACTCCCACGTGAAAATATAGCGGGATTTCCATTAGTAAGCTTGATCTCATAGACGTCTAGAGCTACGTTAATGACTCTCTTAATGATATTAATCTCATGCTTTACAGTCCCTCCTGAGAGATTAACCTTTTTCCTAAAGCCTTTAGAGTTTAGGCGCATTGTCGCGTACTCTATAATAGTACTTTTAGACAAATCACAAAGCCTCACTGACCCCATATACTCTATAATAGGCTTAATTCTACTCTTATCCTTATCACCCCCATCTTTGAGAGTGCTTGAATACTTATCAAAATACACAGTGAAAAGCTCAGCAAGAGTCATAGTCTCACTGATATTAGACCCACTGCCGTCCTGCTTAAATTGCATCTTATCCTGTAGCTTCTTGCTAAAGACATACGTACCTTTGGCAATCTGGTATTCAGTCTCTATAGCCCACTCTAAAGCTGCTTTTTCCGTCTTATGCATCTTCGAGACTTGCGGATAGCCTGCCTTCCTAATTACAACTTCCCACCTAACATTTCCGGCAGAAGTGATCTTTTTGCGAGGTTTAGTAGCCACTCCAGAACTCCAATCCAAAACTGATAGCCTAATAATAGCTCCATATAGAGCTGATAGCAAAGCCTTATTGACTCTAATAACCCTTTATGCTACAAAACGTTAACTACGTCAGAGGTGCTAAAAATGGTCGATAGTGCGGATAACCTTAGAGTTACACTACCCAAGACACAGAATGTCGTGCAGATTCCGCTCAAAAGCATCAAGATCCCACAGATACTACTTGATGCACGTGCTGAGACCCTGTCCGCGCTTGCGTCGAGTCTTGAGGACACCAACTTCATAGACTCAAATCTAGCCATTCTGTACAGCACTCTAAAGACAGATGGCATCTTTGTGCCGATTCAGGTCCATCCAGACCCTAAAGATCGCTTCAAATATGTGCTGACAGAGGGTCTACTGCGCCTCAAGATCTTCCAGACCCTATATCCAAAGAGCACAATACCCGCAGTAATAGTGCCTTATGATGCCAATCTACTGCATAGAGCATTTGTCGGCAACATGGCTCGCGAAGACTATGCGCTTCCTGAACTAGCCTCGTGGATTAACTTTTTGATGAAAAATGGTGAGGATTCCGCAGAGAACAGAAACAGCATACACATAAAGTATCATGTGCCTAGATCTCGAATCGCCTGCGCACTCTTCTCTATTTCTCCAGCCTACCAGAAATTACTCTTAAAGTACCCAGAAACTTCTGTGTCAGTACTAGAGCGCATATCACGCGCCTTGGACCCCGCTAGTCAGTATATGCTTAACTCAATAGCTAAGTCCTTTGTACTAGACCACCTAAAAAACCAAGAGGGACAGCGAGTATCTAAAGGATTCCTAGACTCTCTACTTTACGATGCTCTCGAACAGATCACAGATGCACCACCAACAACAACCAAAAAGAATGAAGAGGGGACTGGTAAGGCTAAAACCAAGAACCAGATGCCTCCTCCAGTATTCTATAGGGAGATTTCTATCCCCTCTAATGCCTATGAGCGCACTGCTAGCAGAATACAAAAGGCTATTGATGATAATCTGCTACTAGCAACAGACGTCATTCTGACTTTAAGAATTAGCAAAGAGGCTATCGCAAAGCTTACAGATAAGCCTGTAGAAGAGGTAAACGGCGCACACATGGAGGACTGGCTCAAGTGATGAAATTCGGAAGTGCAGATCACGAAAACGCAGAAGACACACAACAAAACAAACCTCAGGGACTAACTCTTAACCTACTAGTCAGCTACTTACCTAAGCAACTCAAGCAGGTCTTTTTAGACTTTATTGCACTTAACGTAGATATTAAAAAGTTTGATTACCCCCTACTCTTCGATGCCTTCAACTTTAGTAATACAGGCACTCTAGACGTGCAAGCCTGCCATGACGCACTTAAGATGGCACAAGAGTCAGCCATGAGCTTTTATGACATGGATGTGCGTGAGTACGACTTCGAGACCCATACTGTATCTGTACAAAGGGATGCTCATGTGACGAGTGAGTACCTTGCCGATACCCTAGATTATGGCACATACAGGACAGTTTCTATCAATCAGGACTACAATCCACCCATCCCCTATATGGGGAACAAAGAGTGGCTCACTGATTATATAGCCAGAGGCAAAATAGTAATACCACCTCATAAAATATGGATCGAGCCTTTCTGTGGCTCAGCTACTATGACTCTCGCGCAACACCCATCAACAGTCGAGATCATTAGTGACTATGACTCCTATCTAGTCAACTTCCTCGACGTGCTATCACGACCTGCTCTCCGATCAATTCTACTAGACCAACTCACGCACTATTTTAAAGCGCCTCGGCGAGCACGAGAGCTCCACCTACCCTATCTCTCAAAGCTTACTGTGCGAGCCAAAAAGGTCAGAGGAGAAGGGGAAAAGAGGGTGACGAAGAAGCTCTCCATAGGTCAACCCGACTCGATAACTCTAGCCAGAGCCTTCTACATATGCTCAAAGTTTGATTTTGGTATGAGATCCTTGGGTTATCTTGATCGATTCGCGTATGATGACGACTCTGATAAGAGCGTTACACAGCACACTATAGATAAGAGGATAGAATCGCTAACACAGGCTGGCGAAAGACTGGAACGCGTGATCATACAACAAGGTGATGGTCTGCAACTAATCCGTGAGTATGCAGGCGAAAAGGACGTGTTCTTTTACATCGACCCCCCATATGTTATGAGTACGCGAGTTACAGGAGCTGCTGACTACTCGAACGAACTTACAGATGAGGAGCACAACGACCTTGTGGACCTGTTACTGAGCATAAGAGGCTCGGCGATTCTCAGTGGATATAGCTCACAGGCGTACATTAGACTAGAAAGAGAGGGGTGGAAGACCCTCTCTGTAGAGATCGAGCGAATGGGAAGACTGCGAGAAGAGATGGTCTGGATCAAGCCGACGACTTAATGCTAGCCACATATCTTGCAAGTTCTTTCTTCTCCTCCGCCGTGCGAGCGAACTCGCCAAACTTACCCTTTACTGAATACCACTCAGGCTTAACAGTCTTATCTTTACGATTTATGCACCAGAATGCTGGGTCGTGCCTGTGCTTGCCTTCCTGAATTTTACCAGAAGCAATAGCCTCATACTCGCCATCTTCTAGCATATATTGATAGAATACACGTTTGGAACTCCTCTTCGCGCCTTCCCGCTCCCCACTACTCACAGAAGTGAGTACGCGATGGGACTTCAGGACAGAAAGCACCTGCGAATCAGGCATCATAGCCTTACTTATGAGCTTTGCAGCTATGTGTAGCGCGTCATCACCACTCATAGGCATACCAGAGAGACACCCATCATACAGACTCACTGGCTCAAGTCCTGCGCTTGCGATGAGCGAGCTGATCTTTTTAGTGACCCCCGTCTCCGACCTTTTCTTTAAATCCATATAGGCTTGCTCAGCCGCTATTTTCGCTTGCTTAGCCTTCTCTAGCTCAGCAAATACATCATTTTCTACTTCCTCTTTGACACTAGCCATTTCACACCTCCAGAAGAACAACTATGCACAACTATATAGTAGGTACTGAAGTTACACAAGGGAGAAGATGGAGAAAGGGAGAGGACATCCTCTCCTATCACTCAGGCTTTATCGAATCCAATCCATCTGCCGATATCATCCAGTCCTCGCGCTCTTAGCTCAGCATGAGCTACAGCATTCAAGTCAATGATCTCATTGGCTACAGCTACGAGAACCTCAACGGGCATTGCTTGTAGATACTCTTGCGCAAGAGTAGCCAGCCTTTCCGTTTCAGCATCTACGTCGATTTCAGCATTCATAATAACCACCCCACATGTGCTTAACTGATAAGTGATAGTAGCTCTATGTATATAGCAATACAAGTACTGTGTTATAGACATTTAGAATTAGTGAAGATATATACCAGAGCTTATAACTAAGAGCGTGACAGTCTTCTACACACTTAAATTGCACTGTTTGCCGAATGCCTCAACCTCAGATCCTGAAGTCGGCAAGTACACGAGTGTTTTCCGAATACACTGCACTGTGTTTTTGAGACTGCGCAACCCTCTGAAAACACGAAAGAAGCGAATAAGGGACGGCACTGGTGTATTTAGGTGGTGTATTTATAAAAAAAGGCTCAGGATTTTCTCCTAAGCCTTTGATTTATTTGGTGCGCAGTGCAGGATTCGAACCTGCGACATCCGGCTTCGGAGGCCGACGCTCTATCCATCTGAGCTAACTGCGCGTGGACCGGATTATAGGGAACTCGCCCCGCCATTGTCCAACCTTTCCTGCGCAACTCCCTGAAAGTCCAGCGCCAGCCAGTACTGCTCGGTGGAGCGCGCGCGCGAGGCTTCCGGCTTGCGTACCACTATTTTCTTGAAGTCCCGACGCAGCGCCCGACGCAAATCCTCCGCGCCGGACCCCATAAACACCTTGATCAGCAGCGAACCACCCGGCACCAGCCAGCGCTGAGCCATATCCAGGGCCAGCTCCGCAAGATCAATAGCACGCGCCTGATCGACGCTGGCAATACCGGACATATTGGGGGCCATGTCGCTCATAATCAGATCAGCGCCACCCGGCAGTGCATCCCGGCAGGCTGCCAGCACTGCGTCTTCATAAACGTCACCGCAGATCACTATGGCGTCCGCCACCGGGTCCATCGCCAAACGATCCACCGCCACCAGTCGCCCCTTCCTGCCGATGAGTGGCGCCGCCACCTGCGTCCAGCCACCCGGCGCTGCGCCCACATCCAATACGCGCATACCCGGACGGATAAGGTGATCCTTCTGCTGAATCTCCAGCAATTTGTAACTCGCACGCGAACGATACCCCTCCTTCATCGCGCGCTGCACGAATGGATCTTTAAAATGTTCCTTCAGCCACTTCTGGCTGGATTTACTTCTGGCCACAACATACCCCCGGACTTTGACCCCCGCCCTCCACAAACGTACACTCTGCCGCTACACCCTAGCGGCCCAATCAGACTGACGAGGATACCATGCTGGACGCCAAACAAAGACAAAACCTGCGTGGACAAGCGCACGCCCTCAAGCCTGTCGTCATGATCGGCGCCCACGGCGTCACCGACGGCGTCCTCGCCGAATTGGAAGGCGCCATCCATGCCCACGAACTCATCAAGATACGTTTGCCCCAGGTATCCCACGACGAACGGGATGACATGATACAGACCCTGTCCGGCGCCAGTCATGCCGACGTTGTCGGCCGCATCGGGCGCGTACTCATCCTCTACCGCCCGCGCCCGACCGCGGCACCCAAGCGCTGACCGGTTAGCCGGTATAACTTGGCAGCCCGCCCCCGGACCGTTAGACTGTTTCTGAATCGTAACGCCGACCAACGGCCCGGAGCACACCCATGGAAGAGCAACCCCCCACAGAAATCCAGATCAGCGTCGAGACGCGCTATCTGCCGGAACAGTCCAGCCCAGAGCAGGAACATTTCGCCTTCGCTTATCAAGTTACCATGCAGAATAACGGTCCGCAGACGGCACAACTCCTCAATCGCCACTGGATTATTACCGACGCCGAAGGTCATATCCAGGAAGTCAAAGGACCGGGTGTCGTCGGTGAACAGCCGACACTACAGCCCGGTCAACGCTTCCGCTACACCAGCGGATCCGTCCTGTCCACGCCTGTAGGCAGCATGCACGGCAGCTTCGAGTGGGTCAGCGATACAGGAGAAAGTTTCCTCGTCCCCATCCCCGCCTTTCGTCTGGCGGTGGCCACCGTCTTTCATTGAGCTACCAGAGCCTGCAGCGCGCCTACGCGCTCTGGGCGCCCCTTTATAATTCGGCAGTGCGCGGCTTCTCCGCACCCTTGCGGCAACGCAGCCTCAGCAATATTCCGTCGGCACCCTGCCGCGTCCTGATCGATGGCATCGGCACCGGTCTGGATATTCCTTATCTGCCTGGCACCTGCACGGCCGTCGGCATCGACCTCACGCACGCCATGCTCCGTCACGCACAAAGCCTGTCTCCCCATTTCCCGCTGATTCAGGCTGACGCCGAGGCGTTACCCTTTCCGGACAATTGTTTCGACATTGTCGTCATGCATCTCATACTTGCCGTCGTACCCCATGCCGGGCTGGCATTCGCAGAAGCCAGCCGCGTCCTCAAACCTGGCGGCCGGATACTGCTCCTCGACAAGTTTCTTCGCCGCGGTGAACGCGCCTTCTGGCGGCGCCTGCTGGCCCCCCTGTCCGGCCCCATTGCCACCCATACCGACCTGGTGTTTGAGGATCTTCTGGCACAACGGCCCGAACTGCAGATCGTCAGCGATATCCCCGCCGCTGTCGGTGGCTGGTTCCGCCTGATCACCCTGGAAAAAACGCGCGCAGCGCCCACGCAGTAGGCATCACTTGCGACACGCGACAAAAGATAGCCCGGAGCCTTACTTACATTCGCTCCGGGCTATCTCTCTTCAGCAATCCATAGCGAAGGCTTAACTACCGCCGCGCGATGCTCTTTTACGTTCATTCTCCGTCAGGTAACGCTTCCGGATACGAATGGACTGGGGCGTCGCCTCTACCAACTCATCATCGGCAATGAATTCGACCGCGCCTTCCAGCGTCAGGCGAATAGGCGGCGTCAGCATGATGTTCTCATCAGAACCGGACGCGCGCATGTTGGTCAGCTTCTTTTCCTTGAGCGGGTTGACCACCAGATCGTTGTCGCGGGTATGAATACCGATCACCATGCCCTGGTAGACCTTGTCACCGGGGCTGACAAACATTCGCCCGCGATCCTGCAGATTAAACAAGGCAAAACCAACCACCTCACCCTCTTCTGCGGAGATCAGCACGCCGTTATTGCGCGCCGGAATTGTTCCCTTCACCGGACCATAACCCTCAAAAATATGGCTGATCACGCCGGTACCGGAAGTTGCCGTCAAAAACTCCGTATGGAAGCCGATGAGACCACGCGCCGGAATCTTGTATTCCAGACGCACCCGGCCCCGGCCATCGGGCATCATATCCTGCAATTCGCCGCGACGGATGCCCAAACGCTCCATGATCGTGCCCTGATGCTGTTCTTCCACATCTACCGTCAATGCCTCGTAAGGCTCTTCCCATACGCCGTTCACCTGACGCTGGATGACCCGGGGGCGTGACACTGCCAGCTCATAGCCCTCACGGCGCATATTCTCGATGAGGATGGTCAGGTGTAACTCGCCGCGCCCGGAGACCATGAACACATCGGCATTGTCGGTATCCTCCACGCGCAGCGCAACGTTGATCAGCAACTCACGATACAGACGCTCGCGCAACTGGCGACTGGTGACAAACTTCCCTTCCCGGCCCGCGAAGGGGCTGGTATTGACCTGAAACGTCATGTTCAGGGTAGGTTCATCAATGGGCTTCCAAGGCAACGCCTCAGGCGCTTCAGGCGCCGCGATGGTGGCACCGATGGAGGGTTCCTCAATGCCGGTTACGGCGACAATGTCGCCCACCGTGGCACTTTCCCACGGCACTCGCTTGAGGCCATCAAAACCGAGGAGTTGCAAGATACGCGCCTTGGTCTGGGTCTTGTCGACGCCGTGAATCAACACGATATCCTGTCCCGGACGTATGGTGCCACGGCGAATTCGACCCACCGCAATACGCCCCACATAATTGGAGTAATCAAGGTCGGCAATCTGCATCTGCAGGGGGCCTTCGGGATCGCCTTCTGGCGCCGCCACATGACTGAGGATCATCTCAAAGAGCGGCTTCATGTCACCGGAGCGGACTTCGGGATCTTCCCCCGCATAACCCTGCAAACCGGAGGCATAGATTACGGGAAAATCCAGTTGATCTTCCGTCGCCCCCAGTTTGTCGAAAAGGTCAAAGGTGGCACTAATGACGTAATCGGCGCGGGCGCCGGGGCGATCCACCTTGTTGATCACCACGATGGGCTTGAGACCGAGTTCCAACGCCTTGCGGGTCACGAAACGGGTCTGCGGCATCGGGCCTTCAACGGCATCCACCAACAGCAGTACGCCATCCACCATGCCCAGCACCCGCTCCACTTCGGCACCGAAGTCGGCATGGCCGGGGGTGTCAACGATGTTGATGTGGGTGTCGCCCCACTGCACCGCCGTGTTCTTGGCCATAATGGTGATGCCGCGCTCTTTTTCCAGGTCGTTGCTGTCCATCACCCGCTCTTCCAGTTGCTGGTGCGCGGCAAAGGTACCCGACTGACGCAGGAGCTGGTCCACCAGCGTGGTCTTACCGTGGTCAACGTGGGCGATGATGGCAATGTTACGGATTTGACGAGACACTAATATTCCCCAAAAACGGTCATAAGAAAAAACGCAGAGGCACAAGCCCCGCAGCGGGTTTTCTTATAAAGGTATCCACCCGAAAAAGCAAATAAAAACCGCCCCCGAAGGGGCGGCAATGGAGCCGCCGAAGCGGTCCGAAGGCTTGTTTGAACTTAGAAACCAGCCTGGAACTGCAACATCAGGGTGTTGTAGGCAACACCGTTGATGGGGGAATTACCGTTGGGATAACCATAGGCGTTGTCGATGGAACCACCACGGGTAGCCAGAATATAGTTCAACTGAACTTCCGCCGCATGGGGATTATTGGGGTTCACGAAGTAGTTCACACCAACAGTTGCATTACCCAGGGTGCCAGCGCCCGTCACATGGTACTGGTCGTAACGCACGGCAGGCTCGACGTCCAACCAGTCGGGGGTCAGGCTCATTTCATGCAGATTGGCGGCCAACTCCGCATGCCAGTCGCTGGCATTGACGGTACCGACACTGTTACGACTAGCGTTCATGTAGCCAATCGTACTAGTACCATCAGTCCGGGTATAACCGGCGCCGTAGTTGATGCCCATCATGCCGCCACTGAGGCCCACATTCCAACTGGTGAGTTTGTCAGTACCGTGATAGGTCCTTGCCGTTCCCATGCTACCGCTTACTTCCGCGGTCAACAGCGGGCTCATGCTGTAGCTCAACATGCCGGAGGTGATGTACTTGCCGTTGCCGTTGAGCAAGTGGCCCTGACCGCCACCAAAGGTGTTGCCGTTGCTGAAGGCGGTATAATTGTCCAGCGAGGTGTTATCAAAAATACCCACGGCATAGCCAACACCCGTACCCATCACGTTGCCCGCATGGATCATGGCGCCGGCGGAACGACCGGGCAACAGGGACTGGCCCATGTTGCGGAAGATGAAGGTCAGTTCATTGCCGGCCACGCTGGTGTATTCCAGGCCTTCCGGGGTCTTGAACTTGCCGACCTGCAACTGGGCGAAGGGCACCGGTGCGAAGTTGATATAAGCATCCATCAACTGGGCCTGACCACTCTTTGTAGCGATATTGCTTCCAAGTCCGTTGTTCAGACCATCGCCAATGATTCCGGCGTTATCCCAGGCACCCTGGACGAAGTAAGTCACACCGGGAACCGCCTCACCCTTGAAGCCCAAGCGGATACGGTTGGCGCCGAAGATCAGGCCGCTGGACTGCGAGGCTGGGGTACCGAACTGCTGGGCACCGGTGATCTGGGCATAACCGAAAACGACCGGACCGGTGTCCCGGTTGGAACTGGTCGAAGCGAAAGCAACGCCAGGGACCACAAAAGCCGCCGCAACGGCCAAAGCTACGAGATTCTTTTTCATGACTAAGCTCCTCCTCGAGAGCAATGTTTCAAGTACCACGAAGGAAACTATAGCACCGGAGCAGACACTTTGCAACATTTTCACAACACCTTTTTTACAACGCACCACAAAAACCAACCGTAAAGCCCCTGCTGTTTGACACGAACGGGCCGCCACGGCTATCATTCGCCCCTCTCTTGGGGGATCGTCTAGCGGTAGGACAGCGGACTCTGACTCCGCTAACCGTGGTTCGAATCCACGTCCCCCAGCCAATAAAAACAACGATTATGCGCGCCCGCGCATGGCCAAACCATTGCGATGCCACCTCAACCAGGCTGAAAAATCTGGAGCACGACATGCAAGAGCCACGGAAAACATAGCCCGAAGCCTCCGATTCGCGCGCTCTGTCCTCCCCGGACAGACATTGCTAAACTCGGCACATGAGCCACTCCCTTACTGATTCTGTGTCCCCCTCCCTGCGCTTCACCAAGATGCAGGGCCTGGGTAACGATTTCGTCGTTTTCGATGGCGTTGGTCAACGGGTCGAACTGCGCCCCGAGGCCATCCGAGCCATAGCCGACCGCCACTTCGGCGTCGGTTGCGATCAAATTCTGCTCGTAGAGACCGCGACGTCCCCCGATTGTGATTTCCGGTATCGCATCTTTAATGCGGACGGCACTGAGGTGGCGCAGTGCGGCAACGGCGCCCGCTGCTTTGCCGTCTTCGTGCGCCGCGCCGGACTCACGGACAAAGCGCTCATCACCGTCGAGACGCTGGCCGGACGGCTGATCCTGCATCACCAGGATAATGGTGAAGTCACCGTCAACATGGGCATCCCGCGACTCACCCCGGCTGAGGTTCCTTTCTGCGGCAAGGAAGAAGCGCCCGAATACCTGCTGCCCATAGGGGATGACACGCTGCGCATCGCCGCCGTCGGCATGGGCAATCCCCACGCGGTGTTG
Source organism: Acidithiobacillus ferrivorans (assembly GCA_018853935.1). Lineage (GTDB taxonomy): Bacteria > Pseudomonadota > Gammaproteobacteria > Acidithiobacillales > Acidithiobacillaceae > Acidithiobacillus > Acidithiobacillus ferrivorans. The sequence continues at coordinate 12,432 of JAAOMR010000139.1, read as the reverse complement.
CGCGTATCCAGCGTGGCCGATGCACCGGTAGCCACCCTAGGTCCGCGTATGGAAATACACCCGGACTTTCCCCAGCGCTGCAATGTGGGGTTCATGGAAGTCCGTGACCGGGGCCATATTCAACTGCGGGTCTGGGAGCGCGGTGCCGGGGAGACTCTGGCCTGTGGCAGCAACGCCTGCGCGGCAGTAGTCGCCGGTATCCGCTGGGACGAGCTGGATCATGCGGTGACGGTGACTCTGCCTGGTGGCACCTTACAGATCGAATGGGCGGGCCTGGGGCAACCGGTCCTGATGACTGGCCCGGCGCAAGTGGTTTTTGACGGGGTCTGGCCCTTGTCAGACTGAATCACTGAGTCATAGGCAGCAAAGGGAGAAACATCATGCAGGACACGATATTGCAGGGCATTGCCAAAAGCTTGAACAGTCATGCAGCTGAACTTAATTTTCTGCATAAACTCAATGATCAGGAGGGCGAGATGCTGGCACGCCTGATCGCCGCGCTGGAGGTGCATGGCGCCGCTGAACGCTACCATGAAACCCACTGGGAGGATGACTGAGTGACCACGGCCCCCGAAATGGATGACCAGGCGGATCAGGTCCGGGCCTATCTCCGCCAGCACCCGCGATTTTTGTGGGATCAGGAAGACCTGCTCCACATCCTGACCCTGCCCCATGTCGGACGTGGTTCAGCCTCGTCCCTGCTGGAGCGGCAGGTACAGGTACTGCGCGAGGAAAACGTCCATCTGCATCAGCGTATTAGTGCACTGCTAGGTGCCGCCCAACAGAATGCCGCACTCGGCCTGCATCTCTCCGATCTGGCTACCGAACTGTTGCAGACGCCCGATTGTACCACGACCCTTAACACCGTTATCGGCCGTTTACGGGAGGGTTTTCAGGTCGAGGAAATGGCCTTGATCGCCCGCGCGCCCATGGCCGATCTGCCGCAGTTCCTGCCACTGGAGCAAGCGGATTTTCAGGAGATTCTGAATGGCTTCCCGCTGTTGCGCGCCGCGACCGGACTGACCCTCAGCCCGACCCTGCGCAGCACCCTCTTCGGCGCTGCCGGGGCGGGACTGGAGTCCTTCGCCCTGATCCCGCTTGCCGGTCAGCATCTGCAAGGGGGTATTTTGCTCGGCAGTCAGCACCCCGGCCGCTATGCCGAGGACGCCGGGGCCGACCTGCTCGACCAGATTGCCCGCCTGGTTACAGCGGCACTGGATCGCTGCCTGAGCCCATGTTGATTGAAGCGGCCGTTACTCAGTTTATCGAAACGCTCCGGCAGAGCGGCAGGGCCAGTCCGGCCACGATCAGCGCCTATGGCCATGACCTGGTCGCCTGGTCGCGGTTTTCACAGCAACGCGGGCAGACGGAGATCGCGCAAATAGATCGCAGCAGCCTGCGCGCCTACCTCATGGCGGAGCGCAGCCGGGGCGTGGCCATTCGCAGCCTGCGCAGGCATTTCGCGGCGATACGCGCCCTCTATCGCCATCTGCAACATGACGCGCCCGAACTGCGCAACCCGGTGCAGGGCCTTGCCATGCCCAGGGCGGAGCAGCGTCTGCCCGATTGGCTGACCGTAGATCAGGCGCGCGTGCTGATGCAACCCACCCCTGGCGCCGCAGAGGATCAGAAAGACTTTATCCGCCTGCGTGATCAACTGATCCTGGAACTGCTGTACTCCAGCGCCCTGCGCGTCAGCGAACTGGCAGGACTGAATGTAGGCGACCTGGATTATCATGGGGGTACGGTGCGGGTGTTGGGCAAGGGCCACAAGGAACGCATCGTACCCGTGGGTCAGCCCGCCTGGGCGGCACTCCGCGCCTACCTTGCGCTGCGCCCGACGGTGTCTGCAGGTGAAGAAATAGCGCTTTTCATCAATCAACGCGGCCAGCGACTCAGCGTGCGTAGCATCCAGATACGGGTCAAGAAACTGGGTGCGGCGCGCTTGGGACAACCGCTGCATCCCCATACCCTGCGCCATAGTGCTGCCAGCCATCTGTTACAATCGTCCGGCGACTTGCGCGCGGTACAGGAATACCTGGGCCATGCCGGTATTGGCACCACCGCCATCTACACCCATATGGATTATCAGCAATTAGCACAGGTCTACGACCAGGCGCACCCGCGATCACGACGCGGCGCTCAGGATACGAAACATTTTGAGGAAAAAGCATGACAGATTCGCAGCAAATGCACGGGACAACGATTCTTTGTGTCCGCCGGGGTAGCAACGTGGTCATGGCGGGAGATGGCCAGGTGACCCTCGGCAATACGGTGATGAAAGGCAACGCCCGTAAGGTACGCCGTATAGATCCTGGCGTCCTGACCGGTTTCGCCGGAGCTACGGCAGACGCTTTTACCCTGCTGGAGCGTTTTGAGGCCAAACATAAGGCTCACCCCGGCCAGTTGGCCAAGGCTGCCGTGGAACTGGCCAAGGAGTGGCGCACCGACCGGGTACTGCGCCGTCTGGAAGCCATGCTCGCCATCGCCGATGATAAACAAAGCCTGATTATTACCGGTCAAGGAGACGTACTGGAGCCAGAATACGGCATCATCGCCATCGGCTCCGGCGGACCTTATGCCTTGTCAGCGGCGCGTGCCCTGCTAGAAAATAGCGACCTGCCCGCCCGCAGCATCGCCGAACGTGCCCTAAGCATTGCCGGCGACATCTGCATTTACACCAACCACAACCACACGATTGAAGAACTATGAGCATGTCTGAAATGACCCCCCGCGAGATCGTCCAGGAGCTGGACAAGTACATCATCGGCCAATCCGAAGCCAAGCGTGCCGTGGCTATTGCCCTGCGCAACCGCTGGCGACGCGGGCAGGTGCCGCCGCCACTGCATCAGGAAATCACTCCCAAAAACATCCTGATGATCGGGCCCACAGGGGTAGGCAAAACGGAAATCGCCCGGCGTCTGGCGCAACTCGCCAACGCCCCATTCATCAAGGTAGAAGCCACCAAGTTCACCGAAGTCGGCTACGTGGGTAAGGATGTGGAATCCATCATCCGCGATCTGACCGAAACCGCTGTAGATATGATCCGCAGCGAACGTCAGGTCGCGCTGCGCCAGCGTGCTGAGGAGCTGGCCGAGGAGCGGATCATCGACATCCTCATCCCCGGCCCCCGCGACAGCACTGTGCCACGCAGCGATGAGGGTACACGCCAGAAGTTTCGCAAAATGCTGCGTGAAGGCAAGCTGGACGCGCAGGAAATTGAGATCGAAGTGAGTGCGCCCAAGGGGGGTGTAGAGATCATGGCCCCGGCGGGCATGGAAGAAATGACTAACCAGCTCCGCGATATGTTCTCTAACATGGCACCAGGCAAAACCAGCACGCGACGCGTCACCGTTAGCGAAGCGCAGCGTCTGTTGACGGACGATGAAGCCGCCAAGCTGGTCAATGAAGAGGAAGTCCGCGCCCTGGCGCTGGAGCGGGTGCAATCCGGCGGCATTGTCTTCATTGATGAGATCGACAAGGTGGCAGTGCGCGCTGGCACTCAGCAGGGCTCGGACGTCTCCCGGGAAGGCGTGCAGCGAGATTTGTTGCCACTGGTAGAAGGCTCCAATGTGAGCACCCGTTACGGCGTGGTGAAGACCGACCACATTCTCTTCATCGCCTCTGGTGCCTTCCACCTCAGTAAGCCCTCAGACCTAATTCCAGAGCTGCAAGGCCGCCTGCCTATTCGCGTGGAGCTGGAAGCCCTCAGTGCGGCAGATTTGGTACGCATACTGCAGGAGCCGGAGAATGCGCTGGTCCGGCAGTACAGTGCCTTGCTGGCCAGCGACGGGGTGACTTTGCACTTTACTCAGGAGGGTGTGCAGCGCATTGCCGAGATTGCCCAGCAGGTCAACGAGCGTGTGGAGAACATCGGAGCTCGGCGATTACACACCGTCATGGAGCGGTTGCTGGAAGAGGTGGCTTTTATCGCGCCGGACGGCGGCACTACGGCTCTGGAGGTCGACGCTGCCTACGTGGACAGCCGCCTGAAAGATCTGGCACAGGACGAGGATTTGTCCCGCTATATTTTGTGATGGGGTGACTGCACCGCGGGGTCAGGGCTTGATGTAGAGGGCGCCGGCCCCTTGGGCATCGGCAATGGCAATGATTCCGGCGGCAACCAGTTGGCTGCCTAGCGGGCGGTCATCAGGATCCAAACCCAGATTACGCAGGCTATTTTCACAAAAATCGACCCGCACTCCGGCACTGATGCGCTCTTCTATCTCGCGCCGCCAGTGGCCCTTCGCCCAGAGGGACATGGGCGCCTGACCATTTGCAATGACCCGCAAACTCCGCTCCGGAGCCGCTGTCTGAGCGTTACGAACATTGGCCAGCAGATTAGGCCAGCGACCGGCGTCATCGACATGGAAAAGCAGCACCGCACTCAAGCAGTCGCCAGCATCTGTTGACGCAACTTGCCCATACTGTTTTTTTCCAGTTGCCGTACCCGCTCTGCCGAAACGCCCAGCTCATCGCCCAACACCTGCAAGGTCTTAGGGTCTTCGCTAAGCCAGCGATTCTCAATGATGTAGCGATCTCTCTGGGGCAGAATGGACAACGCCGTGTGCAAGGCCTTGTGCTGATGCTGATCCCAGTCTCGCTCCGCCAGCTGCTCTACGGGAGACCCAGTGGGATCCGCCAACTCCAGGACACGCCCACCCTCTCCGTCCTCATTGGGTTCGAGGTTGAGCGAATAGTCGTAGCCGGACATCCGCCCTTCCATCTCCAACACCTGCGCCTGGGTAACACCCAGATCGTCCGCGATGGCGGCACTTTCCTCGCCACCCATCCAGCCGGTGTGGGTGCGACTGGAACGGAGGTTGAAAAACAGTTTGCGCTGCGCCTTGGTAGTGGCCACTTTGACAATACGCCAGTTGCGCAGGATGAATTCGTGAATCTCCGCCTTGACCCAATGCACCGCAAAGGAGACCAGACGTACGCCATGATCCGGGTCATAGCGCTTCACCGCCTTCATCAGCCCAATATTACCTTCCTGAATCAGATCGGCTTCTTGCAACCCATACCCTCGATAGCCCCGCGCTACCCGCACCACAAAACGCAGGTGGCTGAGCACCAGATCTTTAGCCGCATCCACATCGTCGTGATCACGCAGGCGCAGGGCAAGATCACGCTCTTCTTCCGGCTGCAGAAGCGGTTGCGCGTTCACAAAACGCAGGTAGGCCGCGAGCCCGTCGGGGCTAACCAAATCTTTACCGGCTATCGCAAGTTCTTTCATGGCAATCCTCATGCACCGTCACGCGTAGTTGGACTCCGAATACGACCGCATGTTCCGTTTTGCGGAGTCAGGCCTCAGGAAAAAGTATGGTCGAGGTGCCGCCCCACTGCAAGGCGCGACCCCAACCAACCGAGAAGTGCACTGGCGGCGATAAGCATAAGACCCTCCCTGGAATTCAGACCCAGCAAGTGAAATCTGGTCCCATAGAGTTCTGCTAATTGTTCCACCGGCCCCTGCAAAACGGTTACCGTAATAGCGACAATAAGCCAGGCAATCATCCCGGCGACCGCCCCTTGAAACAGGCCCTGATAAAGAAAGGGACGCCGGATGAAGGCGCGGGTAGCCCCTACCAGACTCGCCACGTCGATTTCGTCACGCCGCTGGGCGATATGCAGGCGAATCGTGTTCCCCATGACCAGGATGGCACCCACGGCGAGCAATCCTGCGAGAATCCACACCGCGCGCTGCCCTAAGGCAAGAATCGCCTGCAAACGCGCCACCCAATGCAGATCTGATTGCGCACTGGCTACTCCCGGTTGCTGGCCCCAATAGACTACTAATGTTTGCAGCGCAGCTGGACTCTGCGCCAGCGGGTTCAGTTCGACCACAAAAGAGGCCGGCAAAGGATTTTCACCTAAGGTCTGGATGGCCGCCGTCATCCCGGCCTGGTGCTCAAACTCCGTCAGGGCCGCCTCTTTGCCCACATAACGCACGCTCACTACCCCGGTGCCGCGTTCGAGCAAGGCCTGGAGTTTCTGAACCTCTGCGGCAGAGGCGTTCTGGTGCAAAAAGAGGGAGATCTGCGCTTGATCCCGCCAGTGCCCCAAGAGTTGCTGGAGATTGTTGAGGGCAGCAAAAAGACCCACCGGAAGCGCCAGAACGATAGCCAGCGCCAGCACAGTCATCAGCGTGGCCACCGGCTGTTTGATCAGCGCATTCAGCGCATTTTTTGCCGCTTCCAGACGAATGTGGAGATTCACGCCTTGTCCTCCTCAGGAGTGTGCAGACGACCCTGTTCCAGGTGGAATACCGGTAGGCCGAGGCGATTGACTTGCGATTGATCATGGGTGGCCACCAGCACGGTCGTTCCATGGTGATGAAAGTCGCGAAAGAGATCAAGAATCTCCGTACTCAGGGAGTTATCCAGATTGCCCGTCGGTTCGTCCGCAAGCAGAATTTCCGGGGTATGGACGATAGCACGGGCAATGCCCACACGTTGCTGCTCACCGCCAGACAGGGTCGCGGGCAAATCCTGCGCCCGCTCCCCCAGCCCCACCTTCTCCAGCGCCGCCCGTACCCGGCTTTGTATCTGCCGGCCCGTGAGGCCTCCCACCTGCAAGGTCAGCGCTACATTACTGAACACATCGCGATCCATCAGCAGCTTATGGTCCTGAAAGACGACACCGATCCGCCGCCGGTAGGCGGGAATATGACGGCGCCTGAGGGTGGAGACATCGACGCCATTAACCATCAGCGTACCGCGACTGACATCTTCCAAACGCAGAAGCAACTTGAGCAGCGTACTTTTACCGGCGCCGGAAGGCCCCGTCAGCAGGGCCATCTCGCCTTTACGCAAATGCAGATTCACCTCGCGGAGGACGTGATGCCGTCCCGGGTAATGCTTGGTGACGTTGATAAACTCGATCATGACTTCGACTCCGCAAAAAGGGCATCGACAAAAGATTCGGGGTCAAAAGGACGGAGATCTTCGACCTGCTCACCAACACCGATATAGCGAATGGGGATGGGCAGGGCCTTGGCAATGGCCGCCACCACGCCACCTTTCGCGGTGCCATCCAGCTTGGTGATGCAAATACCCGTCAACCCTACCGCATCGTGAAACTGACGCACTTGATTAAGAGCATTCTGGCCGGTGCCCGCGTCCAGCACCAGCCAGATCTGCTGTGGCGCCTCTGGATCCTGTTTGCCAAGAACCCGCTTGATTTTCTTCAACTCTTCCATGAGATGACCCTGGGTATGAAGGCGTCCGGCGGTATCGGCGATGAGCAAGTCGCTACGGTGCGCACGGGTCATAGTCAGCGCATCGAAGATCACGGAAGCACTGTCCGCACCCGTCCCCTGCGCCACCACGGGCACCTGCACCCGTTTACCCCAGCCCTGCAATTGCTCCACGGCGGCGGCGCGGAAGGTGTCTCCGGCAGCGAGGACCATGCCGAACCCTTCTGCCTTCCAGTGCGCCGCCAGCTTGCCGATGGTGGTCGTTTTGCCCGCCCCATTGATGCCCACCATAAGCAACACCTGAGAACGCCCCTTCTCGGGCGACCACGGTTGCGCGCAGGGACGAAGGATATCAAGGAGCGACTCGCGCAATGCCGCCTGGAGCGCGTTGGGGTCCGTGAGTTCCTTGCGATGTACCCGTTCCGCCACGCTGACCATGATTTCCCGGGTTGCCGCCGTGCCCAGATCAGCTTGCAGCAGTAAGGCTTCCAGCTCCTCCAGCAATTCTGCATCGATGACCTTTTTACCGAGTACCAGACGCCCCACGCCCTCGGCCAGTTGTTCCCGGCTTCGGGTCAGGCCTTGGCGAAGACGGGAGAAAAGCCCTTTTCCGGATGTGTCGGCGAGCGTCGGCATTTCTGGCGACAGCACATCGCAAAGGGCTTTTGTCGGCGCGGGCTCTGCTGCTACAGCCGGCGCCACAACAATCGGAGAGATTACCCCTGCGGGCGACGTTTCCCCCGCAGGAAGGCTTTTGTTACGCTTGAACCAGTCGAACACCATTGGGCTAAGCAAACCTCAGACACTATGAATTTCTTCATTATCCACCGAAGGGCGGAATCGAACAATGCGCGCGATACCGCACCGCGCTCTGAGCGGCGTTTCTTGCTGCGGAATCCGCCTGGATGAGCGTCTCTATTATTGCGGGTCGCCATCGCGGGCGACGGTTGCTCACTCCAGCCGGTCGTTCCCTGCGCCCCACCCCGGGTGCGGTACGCGAGACGCTATTCAACTGGCTGGGAGGACAGGTGGCCGGAGCACGGGTGCTGGATCTTTTTGCAGGTAGCGGTGCGCTGGGACTGGAGGCCTGGTCACGCGGCGCGCGCGAAGTGGTCTTCGTCGAGAAAGACCCACAACACCGCCAGTTCTTGTCCCGAAATCTGGCCGCCTGCGGCGTAGCAGCACAGCAGTTGGCTGGCACAGATGCATGGGGATACCTGCAATATTGCCCCCGACCCTTTGATATCATCTTTGCCGATCCGCCCTTCGACCAAGGCTGGCCTATGCGGATGGCCCCCATATTGTGGAATGGTCAGCAGCTCGCTGCAGAAGGCTGGCTGTATCTGGAGACCTCCGCTGCAGAACAATGGGATGACGCCGCCATCCCCAACCATTGGCGCACTTATCGGCGTGGCCGCTGCGGCGATTCGCACCAGACTCTCTATACCATTTTGCCGGAGCATCTTCCATGACTAAGCCCCACACAGAACGCCGGATTATTTATCCCGGCACCTTCGATCCCATCACGAATGGTCATGAAGATCTGGTGCGGCGCGCCGCTGCACTATTCGACGAGGTCGTGGTGGCGGTAGCCGCCCAAACGGCGAAAACGACCATTTTCCCTCTCGCAGAACGGGTCGCGCTCGCTGAGGCAACTTTAGGCGGAATTCCAGGGGTGCGGGTACGCCCCTTTCCTGGCCTGCTGATTCACCTGCTTCAGGAGGAAAAGACCCATCTGATCCTGCGCGGGCTGCGCGCCATATCGGATTTTGAGCATGAGTTTCAGCTGGCTTCCATTAACCGGCGCATGAACGCCCAAATTGAGACCCTCTTCTTGATGACCTCCGATCAGTACACTTTTCTCTCTTCCAGCCTCGTACGTGAAATCAGCCGTCTGGGGGGAGATGTGGACGCCTTCGTCCAGCCCGCCGTGGCCACCGCCTTAAAGCAGCACTTTTGTGTCGGCATGGACCCCAAGCTTACAGAAAAGTAGAATATAACGTTGCCTCGAGGAGGATATGATGTCCCTATTCATTAACGATCAGTGCATCAATTGCGATGTCTGCGAACCGGAATGCCCCAACAACGCCATCAGCATGGGTCCGCAGATCTACGTCATTGATCCCAATCTTTGTACGGAGTGTGTCGGTCACTATGATACCCCGCAATGCATGGAGGTCTGCCCCGTCGACTGCATCCTCAGCGACCCCGACCATGCTGAGTCGCCGGAAACCCTGGAACAAAAATTTCTGCAGCTTACGGGGCAGTGCTGAGCGGTTCCCGCAACAGATGGAGTAATGGCGCCGAGCACTGGTCGAGACGCGCCATCTGCTCCTGCGCAATCTGCAGGCTCCGCTGTAATTGCTGAACGCGGGTATCAATATTGCCCACGGTCTGAGCAATACTTTGCAATGCATTGAGTTCCTCTTCGGCATTGTCGTGAAAAACCTGCAGTTGCTGGTTCATGACCGCCATGATCTCGTCTACCCAGGTCTCTGCCTCCCGTCTGGTTTCGACGACGAAATCGCGGGTTCGACTGGCTACGGTCAGGAAGGCTTTGCGCACCACGGCACTCTGGGTGTTCATAGCAATCTCCAGCATCATCCCAAATCGCTCATAATTTTCCGCCATATCAACGAGCTCCGCCCGCCGCGGCATGATGGCATAGGGCACCGTCCGCAACGCAGGCAAACGATAACGGTTCTGCAACACCTGATACTCCCCGGCCACCAGTACCGACACCTGCTGCGCACCTTGTAGCGCCTTGTCAAAATGGGCTATGGCCTCCGCGAAGAAAAGCCTGAAACGTTCGACGATACCTGCCGTCGTCCATACGGAAAGCATCTCCGCTTTGGCGTTGCTGATCACAAAATCAAAAGAAGCAGGCGCTAAGGGAACAAGCAGATACTCTTCAACTGCCTGACGGAAAGCCGCCTTTTTTTCCTCGAAGGCATACCGGTCTTCCTCAAAACGTTGGAGTAAGCGCTGATGTTGTGCCACCAGTTCGGGCACTTTCTCAGCCGTCCGATCCTTGAGGCTGCGCATACTCTCCATCTGCACCGAGATTCTATTAATCTGCTCGTGCAACAATTTTTTCTGATCGAGAATGGCGCGTTCCACCAAGAACCGGCACTTTGCCTGAATGGCTACTCGCCGTGCGGGCAAGAGCACCTCGGCGATGGAACGCTCCATGGCTGCCATCCCGCTGCGTTCAAGCAGTTCCGGGTCTTGGCGGATTCGGGCGACGAGCCCCTTCTGACCGGAAACCGGGATAACCTGCTCACGAGGAATACGCAACCGTTCCGCCGTTTTGTCCACCTGCCGTTCAATTTCTGCCACCACCCCCGACCAGTCACGCAATTCGTCCCAGAGGGTGTCAATCTTGTTGAGGAGCACAATTTGCTTCTGGTGGGTATTACGTATCAGATACTGCTCCCAGATGGTCAGGTCGCTTTGGGTAACGCCGGTGTCCGCAGCCAGCACAAAAATAATGGCATCGGCATCGGCGAGCATACCGAAAGTCAGTTCGGGCTCTGCACCGATGGCGTTGAGACCGGGAGTGTCCAGCACCGTGAGGCCGGCATCCAGCATAGGATGCGCCAGATAAAGCAAGGCGTGACGCCAGCGCGGAATCAGCACCTTACCGAGACCACAGGAGGGACAAACCGTGCGCTCGCGGTCTTTGGGCGTACGGTTGAGCGGTGGGCAGAGCCCAATGCGGCGAGCGTCCTCAATCGTCACGCAAAGCGTTTCCGTAAGATGAGCCAACACCTGGCACCGTTCGTTTTTTTCTTCCAGCACCAGCGGCAATCGCGTCCACGCGCTCCCTGCCCTTTTGAGTTTTTCGATGCTGACATCGAGGTTGCGACTGGCGATAGGCAGGAGCTGCAAACCGGGCCGCCCCTGCGGCGCGCCGCGAATCTCCACCGGACACATAGTTGTCTGACCGGAACTGGAGGGCAGCAGACGCGCCCCCATATCCGAGAAAAAGAGGGCATTAATCAGTTCGGTCTTGCCGCGCGAAAACTCGCCGACAAAAGCGATACGCAAGCTGTCCTGCTCCGTTTCATAAGCCAATGTTTCCAGCTGCAACATGGTCCCGCTGGGCAGCAGGCCCAGATCGGCCGTCAGCGCCGCCATTTCATGAAGACCGTCAATCACTTGTTGCCGCCAACTATTTAACGCGCACAGCCCTTGCAGAATAGGGGATGTCTTCAACAAATGCTCTTTACTCATGCTCACTCCCGACTGGTCAGCGCTGACAATGGGAACAATAGATCGTCGCCCGGCCACTGATACGGATACCGTGTAACAGCGCCCCACACTGCGTACAGGGCTCCCCTTCCCGTCCATACACCGCAAGAGATAGTCGAAAATAGCCATTTCTGCCATCGGGCCGGGTAAAATCGCGCAGGGTCGTTCCGCCCTGGGCAATAGCTGCCTCCAGAATATCGCGCACTGTCTGCACTAACTTCCCATAGCGCTGCAGAGCAATCAGCCCCGCGTGGCGGCGCGGATCGATACCCGCTGCAAACAAAGACTCATTGGCGTAAATATTGCCGACGCCGACGACGATATGGGCATCCATGAGAAAGGATTTAATCGGCACCTGCCGGCTTCGGCTCCGCTGATACAGGTATTCCGCGGTAAAATCATCGCCCAGCGGTTCCGGCCCCAGATGCCGGAGGAACGGATGCTGGTCGGGGTCGGCGAGCCAGCACACGGCGCCAAAACGGCGCGGGTCATGGAAGCGCAAGCACAGATCGTCGGCAAAGAGCAGGTCGACATGATCATGCTTCTGCACCGGGGTGCTTTGCGGGAGGACGCGTAGGTGTCCGCTCATCCCCAGATGGATCAGGATCGTTCCCTGTTCCAGATCGAGCAGAAGATATTTGCCCCGTCGTCGGAGATTCAGCAGTCGCTGCCCGGCCACCCGCCCAGCAAGATCGGCGTTCACCGGCAGACGTAGGCGACCATCCCGCACCACGGCACCCTCCAGACGCTGTCCCAGCAGATGGGGGGCAATACCCAGGCGGGTGACTTCGACTTCAGGCAATTCGGGCATGGTTAAGTCCTTGTTCCACTGCTCACGCGTTCGCGTCCGGCCAGATCACGGCGGGTTTGCACCGCACCGAAACCAGCGTTGTTGAGCAGACCGCGCACCACGTTCCCCTGATCCGGGCCATGCTCCAGCAATAACACGCCCTGCCGCGAAAGTCGCTCATACGCACCGG
>JAAOMR010000138.1 GCA_018853935.1 Acidithiobacillus ferrivorans | reverse complement strand
TCATCGGCATTCTGGTCGCCGCCATTACGGTGCTGGTCAATATTACCCTGGCGGTAGTGGCGGGGGTCATCATCGCGGCGCTGGCCTTTGCCTGGCAGCACGCCAAGCAGATTGGCGTTAAAACCAGCATCAATGCGGAAGGGCACAAGATTTACACCTTGCAAGGAACGCTGTTTTTTGCCTCGGTGACTGCCTTCCGTAACCTCTTTACCCCGGCAGAAGATCCGGACGTGGTCATCATCGACTTTGCCGGGGCGCGGATTGTCGATCATTCCGCCATCGAGGCCATTGATGCGCTGGCCGAGCGCTACGAGAAGCGGGGCAAGAAGCTGTATCTGCGCCATTTGAGCGGTGACTGCCGGGATTTGCTGGAGAAGGCAAAGGATCTGGTGGTCTTTAACGTGGCAGAAGACCCGCGTTATCATGTGGCGGATGACAAGATTAGCTGAGGATTCGTCCATAAAGCGCGTGCTCTGCGCCCAGCGCATAGGCCCACATCTGATCTCCGATGGAGAAGTGCCACCATTCTCCAACATGCTGCGCAAACCCCGCCTGGGTCATGATCGAGACCAGTAGCTCACGATTCTGGTGGTAGAGGTACCCCGGCGTTCCCGGCAGGGCAGCCGCGTAAAAATCCGGGATGGCACGATCGGTGAAATCATCGACCGGTCCGCCCATGGGTACATCCCGACCTTCTCCATCCACCAGTTTACAGTCTATGGCGGCACCCGTGCTGTGCGGTGGCGGACGGCAGGGATCCGGGTCGGGAATCCCCCAAAAGCGGTACACTTTGGGGGCAAGCAGGGCATGGATTTCGGGATCCAGGCGCGCCAACGCATCCGGCCCGGCGCAGGACGCGAGCCTGGTAAGGCAGTCCATCGCCTGCGCCTCGCGCCGGAAGGCATCCCAGACCATGAAGTGCTGAACAGCCAGTGGCCGATAGGCATCGAACAGCGCAATACGCCATCCCGGACGTCGAGCCGACAACAAGGATTGCGCCCGATATAAGGCAGAAAGCGCCCCGGAGCGCAGCCGCCAGGGCGACCCGGTATAAGGCGCCCCCACTGCGCGGTAAGGATGCGGGGTCACCCGTGGGAAGGCGCTTTCGGGAATTTCCTGCAGCGGCTCACCGCAGTCCCGGATGGGTATGTTCAGATAATCAATGCGCATCGCCTTGTCCCGGTCGCGTTGAAGAAATAGATAATCATTTGCCTGGGGAGCAAGTCAAATGGGGGCGTTACGAAAAGTTCTCAGATTTCAGCCTGACAGATGTCGCATTTGCTCCCGAGAAACGAACGTTTTACCTGATTAGCACGATGCTTCATAATCAGTGCGTTATATCACAACGGCGCACTGAACCGAAAATACGGCTGAAAGATCGTGCTAATCAGGACGTTTTATGAACACCCTGTTTCTGGGTACTAGCGGCCCCGATTCAGGGGGCTAAAATGTCCCCCGACCCATCCACCTTTACAACCTCCGCAAAACCCCTCACGCATCGTCACGGGTGTAACGACTTCAGGACCCCTGCGGATCACTCGCCACAATCGTCAACGATGCTGTCGGCGGGCTTGAGAACAAATTTACCGGGCCAACCCGCCGCGCCGCTTGCTATCCCGCAAGTGCCACTATAGTATCACACCATGCGCACAGAACTCGTTACCACCTTGAAACGCCAGGCTACTGAACTCCTCTCAGACATCGAGCGGGATAAAGAGCCTATTCTCATCACCCAGCACGGCCTGCCCAGCGCCTACCTGGTGGATGTGGAGAGTTATGAACTGATGCAGCAGCGTATGACTGTGCTGGAAGCCATTGCACGCGGTGAACAGGCGATCGCAGAAGGCCGGGTAGCCACCCATGCCCAAGCCAGAACCCGTCTTGCCCGATGGCTGAAATAGTCTGGTCTGATCCGGCGCTGAGTGATCTGGATGCGATTGCCGATTTCATCGCCCTGGAGAATCCGGCAGCGGCATCAGCATTGATTCAGCGTGTCTTCACCCATATTGAGCAGTTGGCGGACTTCCCGGAAAGTGGCAGCTACCCGCCGGAGCTAGGGCCGTCCCGCTATAGACAGATCGTCGAGCCACCCTGCCGCATTTTTTATCGTTATCACAGCAAAACCGTCTTCATCCTGCATGTGATGCGTGCGGAACGCCTGCTCCGCGAAGGCCTGCTGACATCTCGGACCCAGCCGTAAACCATTGCGCCACCCCGGTGCCTATGGCAACCTTTGTGCCACATTCGGTATCCGGCTCAAGATAAATTTATGGAAACTCCCGCCTATTCCCCCCAAGAACTCGAAGCCGCCGTGCAGCAGCGCTGGCACGATCAGCAGACCTTCAAGGCCGCAGCCAGGCCATCGGGCGAAAAGTTCTACGCCCTGGCCATGTTCCCCTATCCCTCCGGGCAATTGCACATGGGGCATGTGCGCAACTACAGCATCGCCGACGCCATCGCCCGTTATCAGCGCATGCTGGGCAAGGAAGTCATGCAGCCCATGGGTTGGGATGCCTTCGGCCTGCCTGCGGAGAATGCGGCCCTCAAGCATGGTTTGGCACCGGCGCAGTGGACCATGGATAACATTGCCCACATGCGCGGGCAATTGCAGCGGCTGGGTCTGTCTTACGACTGGTCACGGGAGTTCGCCACCTGCACGCCGGACTACTATCGCTGGGAGCAGTGGCTGTTCGTGAAGCTCTGGGAGAAGGGGCTGGTCTATCAGAAGCTGAGCACCGTCAACTGGGACCCGGTGGACCAGACCGTCCTCGCCAACGAGCAGGTGGTGGACGGCTGTGGCTGGCGCTCCGGCGCGCCCGTTGAGCGCCGGGAGATCGTGCAGTATTTTCTGCGCATCACCGCCTACGCCGAAGAACTGCTGAGCGGACTTGATACCCTGAGCGAAGGCTGGCCGGAGCAGGTGCTGACCATGCAACGCAACTGGATCGGTCGTTCGGAAGGCGCAGAGATTCACTTCCCGTTGGCCACTAGCGACGGCGTCATCAAGGTCTTCACCACCCGTCCCGACACCCTGATGGGAGCGACCTATCTGGCGGTAGCCCCGGAACATCCTCTCGCCATTCAGGCAGCGGAAAACAGCACTGAACTCGCGGCCTTCCTCGAACGCTGCCGCCATGGGTCCGTTTCCGAAGCCAGCATCGAAACTCAGGAGAAGGAGGGACATCCCCTCGGCCTGAACGTGCAGCATCCCCTCACCGGCGTGGAGCTACCCGTCTGGACCGCCAATTTCGTGCTCATGGGCTATGGCGAAGGCGCGGTGATGAGTGTGCCCGCCCATGATCAGCGGGACTTTGAGTTCGCGTGCAAATATGGCCTGCCCATACGCGCGGTGATTCAGGCCGAGGGCGTTGCCACCGACGGCGAAGCCATGACGGAGGCCTACACCGGCAGCGGCACCTTGTTCAACTCCGGGACTTTCGACGGCCTGGCCAATGACGAGGCCAAGAGCCACATCACCGCGGCCGTAGCCGCCAGGGGACTGGGGCAGAAGACCGTCAACTTCCGTTTGCGCGACTGGGGCATCTCCCGCCAGCGCTACTGGGGCACGCCTATCCCCATGATCCACTGCCCCCACTGTGGCGTCGTGCCGGTACCGGAGCGGGATCTGCCGGTGATCCTGCCGACCCACTACCAGCTTAAAGACCCGCGCTCGCCGCTGCTGGACGACCCCGAGTTCACCCAGGTGGCCTGCCCGCAATGCGGTGCCGCAGCCCGGCGGGAAACCGACACCATGGACACCTTCGTGGAGAGCTCCTGGTATTACGCTCGTTTCGCCTGCCCCGATGCCGAGCAGATGCTCGACCAGCGCGCCGCCGACTGGCTGCCGGTAGATCAGTATGTGGGCGGTGTGGAGCACGCGGTGCTGCATCTGCTCTATGCCCGCTTCTTCAACCGCCTGCTCCGCGATGTCGGCCTGCTGCCCGCCGACGGCGCCCACGATGAGCCATTCCGCCATCTGCTGACTCAGGGTATGGTGCTCAAAGACGGCAGCAAGATGAGCAAATCCAAGGGCAACACGGTGGACCCGCAAGGCCTGATCGACCGCTACGGGGCCGATACCGCGCGCCTCTTTATTCTCTTCGCGGCGCCGCCGGAACAGCATCTGGAGTGGTCGGACAGCGCCGTGGAGGGTGCTTACCGCTTCCTCAACCGCTTTTGGCGTCTGGTCCACGAGTATGGCGCCACGCCCCCGGCACTGCCCGCCGAGCTCTCCGCCGAGGCGGTGGACCTGCGCCGCGCGGTGCATCAGTGCATCGATCGGGTCAGCCGCAACATGAGCGGGCGCTATCATTTCAACGTCGCCATCGCTGCCATCATGGAACTGACCAACAGCCTGATGAAGGTCCCCGCGGATGCCCCGGCCGACTTACGGGCGGTGCTGGGCGAAGGACTGCGGGCCCTGACCCTGCTGCTGGCCCCCTTTGCGCCCCATATCGCCGAGGTGCTTTGGGAAAAACTGGGGCAAAGCGGCGTGATCAGCCATGCGTCCTGGCCCGTCGCCGATGCCGGGGCCCTGCGTTGCGATACCGTGACCCTGGTCATTCAGATCAACGGCAAGTTGCGCGAACGCATGGATTTTCCCGCTGATGCGGACAACGCCAGCGTCGAACAGACGGTACTGGCCGATCCGGCCATGCAGCACCATCTGGAGGGTAAAACCGTGCGTAAAGTGATCATCGTACCCGGCCGTCTGGTCAACGTGGTGGCGGGATGAGCCGCACCCGGCAGTGGATTCGCTGGTGGCTCGTGGCGGGGCTGGCCTTGGTGCTGGGCGGCTGCGGTTTTCATCTGCAAACCGGGGCCAGCATTCCGCCCAAGCTGACCGGCTTGCGCGTGGCGGGCACCGGCCCTTCTGGTGGCACTCTGGCACAGGCCGTTGATCGTGCACTACAGCGTGACGGCAACTACGCGCAGCAGGGCGGTCCCTTGTTGCAGATCGACAATGCCTATGTCAGCCAGCGGATCATCAGCATCAGCCCAGGCAGCGGTGTGGCTCTGGAGTTTCTCGATACCTTGCACGCCGATATCAGCGTCATCGGCAGCGACCATAAAATACTCCTCGCGTCGCAACCGCTGCTCATGGAGAACAGCTTCAGCTACAACAGTGGCAACCCACTGGCGACCAATGAGCAGCAGGTCACCTCACAACGCCTGCTAATGGAACAGGGCGCACGGCAAATTCTGCGGCGGGTGCTCAACAGCCCCGTTTTCCGCCAGCAGGCGCCCTGAAATGCGGCTGAAGCCAGCGCAATGGGCCAGCCATTTACGCGGCCCTCTGGCATCGGTATACGGCCTCTTTTCCGATGAACCCCTGCTCTTGCAGGAGACAGAAGACGCCCTGATCGCCGTTGCGGCACAGCATGGTTTCGCCCAGAAACAGCGCCTCGGCCAGCAAGACGGTACTGTCTGGGATGCCTTGCGCGACGAGCGGAACGCCGGTTCGCTTTTCGCTGAACAACGCCTGCTCCTGCTGCGTCTGGATAGTCCCAAAGTCCCCAAAGAAGGCAGCACCGCGCTGCAGTACTGGCTAGCCTCGCCACCTCCCGACGCCCTGCTGATTCTCAGTGGCCCCCGCCCTGACGCCAGCACACAGAAAACCGCTTGGTTCAAGGCCGTCGAGACCCACGGCCACACGCTCCTGCTGTATCGCCCGGAAGGGCAGGACTGGCCGCGCTGGGTAGAGCAGCGCCTGCGCGCCGCCGGAATGCAGGCCGATAGCGCCGCTGTCCAGTTGCTCACTGACCTCAGTGCCGGTAATCTCAGTGCCTGCCATCAGGCCATTCAGCGGCTGCAACAGGTCTATCCGGGACAGAGCATTGATGTCCCCGCTATCCGTGCGGTACTGGCAGACAGTAGTCAGTTCACCATTTACGACCTCGCCGATGCGGTTCTGCGCGGCGAGACGGAACAAATCCTGCGCATTCTCGACCGCCTGCGCAGTGGCGACGGTGAACCGGCGTTGTGTCTCTGGGTCCTGCACAAGGACCTACGCCTACTGGCTGAATTGCGGGCTGGCGGCGTGGATGCCGATGCATTCTTCCAGCAGAACCGTATTTTCCCGCCCCGGCAGGGCTGGCTGCGCAATGCCGCCCGGCGTCTGACCCGCGCGGGGCTGCTAGCGGGCATTGAGGACTGCCTTGCCATCGACGCCCGCATCAAGGGACAGGACCCCACGCCGGTCTGGCTGGCACTGACCGATCTCTGCCTGCGGATTGCCGGAATGGCTCCGGAACGGCACAATACCAACAATACCCGCGCGGGTTAAGCCACGCGGGTGCCGTTTCCCGGCACGGATCAGCGGTGGGCTTGCCGTTGCCCTCACGTCCGGCCCGAGCCCAGCACAGGAGGCTCCATCTTGGATTTACGTAGCGAACTGGAAAAAATCGGTGAACGCGCCCGTAGCGCCCAGCGCCGGTTGCAAAGCGCGGACAGCGCCGCCAAAGACAGCGCCCTGCGCTCCATGGCGGCATTCTTGCGCCGCGACGCCGACCATCTGCAACGCGCCAACCGCAAGGATTTACGCAGCGCCGAAGAAGCGGGTAAAGATGATGCTTTCATTGATCGCTTGCGTCTGGACGAAGCCCGTATCGAAGCCATGGCCAAAGGCCTCGAAGAAATTGCCGCCCTGCCCGACCCCGTGGGCGAGATCACCGACCTGCGTTACCGCCCCAGCGGCATCCAGGTAGGTCGTATGCGTGCGCCCCTGGGCGTGATCGCCATGATCTATGAATCGCGCCCCAACGTCACCGCCGATGCCGCCGGCCTCTGCGTCAAATCGGGTAACGCCGTCATCCTGCGTGGTGGTTCCGAGTCCCTGCACAGCAACCTGGCCATCGCCGAGCGCCTGCGCGCTGCCCTCGGCAAGGCCAACCTGCCCCTGGATCTGGTGCAGTACGTCAATACCGCCGAGCGTGAGGCTGTGGGTATTCTGATCAGCATGGATCGCCATGTGGATGTGGTGATTCCCCGCGGTGGCAAGGGCCTTATCGCCCGCATCAAGGCCGAAGCCACCGTACCCGTGATCATGCATCTGGATGGCAACTGCCATGTATATGTGGACGCCGACGCCGATCCCCGCAAGGCGCTCAAAGTGGTCGTCAATTCTAAAACCCAGCGGCTCGGCACCTGCAACACGGCAGAGAGTCTACTCATTCATCAGGAACGGATGGATGACCTGCTCGGACCCATCGCCGCGGCCTTGCAGGAGAAGGGGATCGAAATTCGCGCCTGCGAACGCGGCCTGCCCCGCATCCCCGGTGCCGTCGCCGCCACCGAAGAGGACTACGCCACCGAGTACCTGGGACCGATCATTTCCGTCAAAGTGGTGGACAATCTCGACGCCGCGATGGAGCACATCAACCGTTACGGCTCCCAGCATACCGAGTCCATCATCACCGAAAATTACACCCACGCCCGCCGCTTTCTGCGCGAGGTGGATGCCAGTTCCGTCATGGTCAATGCCTCCACCCGCTTTGCCGATGGCTTTGAATACGGTCTGGGTGCAGAGATCGGCATCTCCACCAACCGCCTGCATGTACGCGGGCCGGTGGGACTGGAGGGCCTGACCCTGCAAAAATGGATCGTCCTGGGAGATGGCCATATCCGCTCCTGACGCGCCTTCGACGGCATTGCAGGCCTTATTGGCGGCGGTGGCCGATGGATTGCCCCATGCCTGGCCTGCCGACAATCCAGGCGGGCTTCAGCCTGCGCTGCTGGCGGAGGCCGCCGAATGGGGCTTCCCTCTCTATGCGCGGGGTGGCAGTGTGCACCTGGAATATCCCGCCGCGTCGCTCTCCGCCCAGGAAATTGCCACCATCGGCGGCATCGACCCGGCGCATATCCACCTGCCGCTGTGCTGCGCCTCGACCAATACCGAAGTGTTGCAGGATACCAGCGTCGACGTCTGCCTGACCGAGAGCCAGTGGGCCGGGCGCGGGCGGCGCGGGCGCCAGTGGTCTTCCCCTTTTGGGCGTCATCTCTATCTGAGCTATGGCTGGACTCAGCACCGCCCGGTCAATACGGCACTCACCATCGTTGCCGCCCTGTCGGTGTTCACCTTGCTGCAGGCGCGCCTGCCTGATCTCTGGGTCAAGTGGCCCAATGATCTTTGGGTAGGGGGGCGCAAGCTGGGGGGGATCCTGGTTGAGGCGCGTCCACGTGGCCACGGAAAGACCCGGCTGGTGGTCGGTTTGGGACTCAACATCCACGATGACCCCGCGCTACCCGCCACCGCCGTGAGCCTCGCCGATCTCGACATCAGGGTCACCCGCAACACCCTCGCCGGTGCTGTTCTCCGCCAATGGCAGGAAGACTTCGCGCGCTTTGCGGCAGTGGGCCTCACGCCTTTCCTGCCGACATGGAAGGAGGCGGATCGCCTGACCCACCAAACCGTTCAGATCAGCGATGCGCAGGGCGTGCGTACGGCCCAGGTGCTGGGCCTCGGCCCGGACGGACGCCTGCAGGTCTCTTACACGGATACCGATACGGCCTGGCTGAATGCCGGCGATGTCAGCCTGCGGCCCCAACATCCATGATCCTCATCGCCGTCGGTAATACCCGCACCCTGCTGGCGCGCACCCAGGATGGCGTGCATTTTGACAGCACCAGCGTTGCCACTGCACTGCCACCCACGAAAATCCTGCAGCAGCCCGGTTTGACATGGCTCAACGCGCTTAGCCGGGAACCCGTTGCGCTGGGCGGCGTAGTACCTGTGGCGCTTGCCGCCTGGCGGGAAGTCTTATCCACAGCAGAGGTTCGCGAACCCGACCCCGGCTTTTTCCGCCGCGCCGTGCCGCACGACTACCATCCGCCGGAAAGCCTCGGCTTTGACCGCCGCTGCTGCCTGCTCGCCGCCGCCATGGACTGCCCCAGGCAAGACAGCATCGTCATCGACATGGGCACCGCCATCACGATCGACCTGCTGGCTGGCGGACATTTCCGGGGTGGACGTATCCTGCCAGGTATCACCATGAGCCTGCGCAGTCTGCATCAGGGTACGGCACTCCTCCCCGAAGTTGTGCTGGGCAGCGCAGCAGAAATGCTGGGCAACAACACTAGCGACGCCATTCAGACGGGCATCATTCACCTCTTCACTGATGCCCTGCGCGGCGCCATCGCCGACTATCGCCAGCGCAGTCCCCAGGCACAGATCCTCATCACCGGCGGGGATGCCGAATGTTGGCAACCCGGCATCCCCGGCAGTTTCTATCAGCCCCACCTGCTCCTGCGCGGCTTTTATTTGTGGCTACAAGGTGATGACGCCCCGCCCTAAGATCGCAACCACGCAAAAATGACCGCAGCCCCTTGGCGCCAGCCCCGCCCCCATGTAGGCTATCCCCATGGCTAAACCCTTCCAGCGTGTCCTGCTCGTCAGCAAATACCGTGACCCCTCGGTCCGCCCCGGACTGCAAAGCCTGCGGGATTTTTTGCTGGCCCAGGGGCTGCCTACCTTTCTCGAAACCGAGTGTGCGGCAGATATTGGCGAAAGTCTGGGACTACCGCTACTCTCTTTCGCAGAAGCAAAAGCCGATTCGGACCTCGTCATCGCCCTCGGCGGCGACGGTACCCTGCTGGGGACGGCGCGGCGGACCGCACAAAGCGGTATCCCCATTCTCGGTATCAATCAAGGGCGTCTCGGCTTTCTCGCCGACCTCTCCATCGACCAGGTCAGCGAAGCCTTGCCGCCCATTCTGGAGGGCCACTATCAACAGGACCTGCGCAGCGTCCTCCTCGCTGAACTCTGGCGTGGGCAGGATTGCGCCTATTCTGGCCTCGCCATTAACGAGGTCCTCATCCACAAGGGCGGTGGCGAGAGCATGATCGAGTTGCAGGTGCAGATAGACGATCGCTTTGTCTACACCCAGCGCGCTGACGGACTCATCATCGCCACCCCCACGGGCTCCACGGCCTACGCCATGTCAGCGGGTGGACCCATCCTTACACCCACTCTCGCGGCGCTCCTCCTCGTCCCCATCTGCCCCCATACCTTGACCGCGCGGCCCCTGGTCGTCGCCGATACCGTAAAAATCCGCGCCCGCCTCACGGCCCGCCGCCAGCCCGCCGCCCTCAGCTTGGACAGCCATTGCAGCGTCCCCCTGGAGATCGGCGACGAAATCGTCATCCGTCGTGCGTCCTGCTCCGCTCGCTTCATCCACCCTGAGGAAGAAAACTTCTTCCAGATTCTACGTGGCAAACTGCACTGGGCCGAGTCCCCCGGAGAAGACTGATGCTCCTCAACCTGCAAGTGCGTGACTTTGCTTTGATTGATGCCATCAGTGTCGATTTTGCGGTTGGGCTGACCGTACTGACCGGCGAAACCGGCGCGGGCAAGTCCATTCTGGTGGACGCCATCGCCCTGCTGCTCGGCGACAAAGGCCATGCCGAAGACATCCGCCATGGTGCCGAGCAAGCGGAAATCAATGCCGAATACGGACTCAGTCCAGAGCACCCCGCACGCCAGTGGCTGCGCGAACAAGAAATCGCAGACGAGGACATCTGCCTCCTGCGCCGCATCATTCAGCGCAACGGCCGCAGCCGTGCCTTCATCAACGGTCGCAGTGTCACCAATGGCCAGCTCAAAGAGTTCGGTGAAACCCTGGTCGAGCTTCTCGGCCAGCATGCGCATCAGAGCCTGCTTCAGCCGGAGCGCCAACTGTTTCTGCTGGATCGTTTCGCCGGAGTGGAGACTACCCTCAGCGCCGTCGCCGACCGCTACCGGCAATGGCGTCAGGCCGCCCAGCGCTGCGCCGAATTACAGGAACAGCAGGGCAAACAGCACGAACAGGAAGACTGGCAGCGCTTTCTGCTCACCGAGTTGGAAGCCGCCGACTTGCAGGCCGATGAATGGGAAAACCTGCGCGGCGAGGAACAGCGCCTCGGCGCCGTGGAAAAGCTCCGGGAAAATATCCTGGCCGCCATCGCCCGGCTGGATGGCGAAGATACCGCCGCTGGGCGCGCCCTCGCCGAAGCGCAACGCCACGTGAGCGCCGCCCGCGCCCACGATCCCCGTCTCGCGGACTGCGATGAATTGCTCAACTCGGCCCTGATTCAAACCGAAGAAGCCATTACCAGCCTGCGCGCCTATGCCACCAACCTGGAGGCCGATCCAGAGCGGCTGGAAAGCATCGCCCAGCGCCTGCAACTCCTGCAGGATCTGCAACGTAAACACCACTGCGACATAGCCGGGCTGCTGACCAAGCTAGCCACGCTGCGCCAAGAGTTGCTGGCCAGCGAAGATCTCGATGCCATGCGCAGCGCCGCCGAGCACGAACTGGCCCAGGCGCGGGCGGCCTACGTCGGGGACTGTGCAATCCTCAGCAACGCACGCCAGCAACAGCAGGATGCGCTGGCCCAGGCCGTTGTCGCGCAAATCCAGCAACTGGGTATGCCCCATGCGGCCATCGAGCTACGCCTGGACAGCCATCCCGAAGCCGAAAAACAGTGGCACGATACCGGCTGGGATCAGGTGGAAATCTGGATTACCGCCAACCCCGGCCATCCCGCCCAACCCCTGGCCAAAGTGGCCTCCGGCGGCGAGCTATCACGTATCGGCCTTGCGCTTCAGGTTATCCTTGCCGCGCCCGAACGCATTGATACCCTCATTTTCGACGAAGTGGATGTGGGCATCGGCGGCGCGGTCGCCGAACGGGTTGGCCGCCTGCTGCGCCGCCTCGGTGCGCGCCAGCAAGTCCTCTGTGTCACCCATCTGGCACAGGTAGCCGCCCAGGGACACCAGCACCTGCGGGTAGAAAAACAGGTCATGAACGGGCAAACCCTCAGCGCGGTTCGCACACTGAACCGCACCGAACGCCAGCAGGAAATCGCCCGCATGCTGGGCGGCATTGAAATCAGCGACGCAGTGACTCAGGCGGCAGCCGCCTTACTGGCCAGCACCGAACTCTGAACACGCACGCCTCCCTTTTGTAAAAGTCAGGACATCAGGCGCACACTGCGAGAAATATCACCTTGGCAGTCACCCCCCCGCCGGTCTCCCAGCAAAACGTGGACGACGGCCTGCCGGGTCGACACAACGCCAAGTTGTCCCGTTCACAAGAGAATATTCGGGCGTAGCCAACAGTCTACACTAGGCCTTGACGCTCGGGTCGCTTACACTCTGGCTGGTGAGGGATATTCTGGGCACACAAATGCGCGTCCAGTGCCAAAAACCCGGAGAACCGATGGCGGCCAATTTTATGGAAGGATACAGCACAGACCGCGAGTCAGTCGTCCCGACGCGCGTAGAACATAACAGAGCCGACTCCATCCCGCGGCGGGTATTACTGGTCGCTTTGGCGATACTGCTACTGGTGGGCGGCGTGGTCTACGTCGCGGTTCGCTCTATCCATACCCTCGGCAACAGCAGTGATACGCTCATTCATGTCGGATTACCCCTGCAAAAACAACTGCTAAAAATTAAAAATACCCAGCATCAAGCGGAATTTTTTCATCAGCTTGCCGAAGTGCTGCCGCAAGCCGGTTATGAAAAGACCTTCACCCAACTGATGACCAGCGAAGAGGATGCTCTGCAAACACTACAACGCGCCACCCATAATCACCCCGCTCTCACGGTGGCCATGCAACAATTGCAAAGCAGTCTGGCCACCTATGCGCAGACCGTTGGCAACAGTGCCGCCAAACGGACCAGCAAAACCGCCGTCGAAGAAAAATTCCAGGCCGTACATCTAGCGATAGCAACACTTCTCGCCCGGCAAAGCGCTGCAGCCGCTGCGGCGCGAACCCGTGCCGTCCAGCTCCTCTATGCGCTGGTCTTCATCACCGCTTTACTCAGCATACTCATCCCCTGGCGGGTAGCCACCGCCCTGACCCGCCCCCTCAAAGACTTTCGTCGTGCCGTGGAAGATATTGGCGCTGGCAAACTGACGAATGTCGCCAGTGAAGGCCCTCAGGAGCTCCGCGATCTCGCCCGCAGCATTGAAAGCATGCAGGCACGGCTGCGGGAAGAAGAACGTTTGCGACATGAATTTCTCAGCCAGGTATCCCACGAGTTGATAACCCCGCTGGCCTCGGCACGCTCCGGCAGCGAGCTCCTGCTCAGTGAGCGCATCGGCCCGCTGTTGCCGCGCCAGCACGAAGTGCTCGAAATCATCGTCCGCCAGGTCAAGGAGTTGTATGCCGCCATTCATGAAATGCTGGATATGCACGCCCTGCAAGCGCGTTCCCTGGATTTTTCACCGCAGGATCTCCCGGTTGCCGAAGTGCTGGTCGACCTGCAAAACCGTATGCAACCGCTAACGGATAAAAAAAATCAGACCTTGGATTGTAACGGGGCGGAGCAACTCAGTGTCTACGCCGATCCGCAAAGACTGCGCCAGATTCTGACCAATCTGGTCAGCAATGCCCATAAATACAGTCCGGCAGACGGACGAATTGAGGTCCGTGCAACGGCGCAGCAGAAGGGTGTTCATTTTAGCGTCAGCGATAATGGTCCCGGTATTCCTGATGCCCTGCTGGAGCGGGTCTTTGAACGTTTCTATCAGGTACCGGTCAGCAACAGCCTGCCGCGCGGCACCGGCCTGGGTCTGGCGATTACCCGCGAACTGGTGGCCGCCCAGGGCGGCTGGATCAGGATGCACAATCGCCCCAGCGGCGGTCTCTGCGCTGAAATCTGGTTACCCGCTGTGCGCAACGTCGAAGCCATTTGATGCGCCGACACACGAGCCTCCTTCCGATTTTTGCCACCCTCAGCCTTGCCGCAATGCTGAGTGCGTGCGCACAAATTACCCCCCCCCTGCCCAGGGCAACACGCAACATACCGCTCAGCGATCTCGCCCACTGTGGCCAGGCCACATCCGCTGCTTGCGCACGCATCCACGTGGCGTTAGCCAATGCTTACTTGAGTAACGGGCCGCTGGATAGCACGGCACTGGGAAATGCGGCGAGAGAGTTGGGGCTAGCGGCTCAGAATAACGAAGTGGCTGCCAAGACACTCCCCCTGCGGCGCATCGTCCACGCTCTGCAAGAGCACACCGCCACCAAGGACGCATGTATAGCAGAACTCCGAAAGACCCGGACACAATTAGCGGCCACCCATGCACAATCCGCAGCCGCACAAGCACGTCTGCATCGCCTGGAAAATCTCCTCCACGACCATGCCGAAAAATCTCTTGACCACCACGTTCTCAAGCGGCCCTAAGATGCCCAAACCTATCCCCACCATTCTCACCATTGACGACGATCCCGACTTTCTGCGCCTGCTCGGCCTCTGGCTGGAAAGTGAGGGATACCGTGTTCTGGCGAGCAGTGATCCTGCCCAAGGCATGCAGATTTTGCACACGGACAAGCCCGATCTGGTCATCACCGATCTGCGCATGCCGGGCATGGATGGGATGGCCGTGCTCGAGGCGGTGCAAGCGCTTGACCCCGATCTGCCGGTCATTCTGCTCACCGCCCATGGCAGCATCCCCAACGCGGTAGCGGCCATGCGTGCGCAGGCATTCGGGTACCTGAGCAAACCCTTCAGCAACGAAGAACTCCAAGAACTGACCAAAGCCGCCCTTGTGCAGCGCCATGCCAGTCAGGAAACCCGCAAACTCCGGACAGCTTTGCGTGAACAGGCGGGGCAGAGCATTCTCCACCGCAGCCCAGCCATGGCCGCGCTGGTGGACGAATTGGCGCGGATCGCCAGTTCGAAAGCCAGCGTTTTCCTTTCCGGAGAAAGCGGCTCCGGCAAGGAACGTGTCGCTCGCGCCATCCACGCTGCCAGCCCGCGCTGTGACGGTCCATTCATTGCGGTCAATTGCGGCGCCATACCCGCCGAGCTGGCGGAGAGTGAGCTCTTCGGCCATGTCAAAGGTGCCTTCACTGGCGCCACTCAAGACCATGTCGGATTAATCCGCAGCGCCAACAACGGTACCCTCTTCCTGGATGAAATTGCCGATTTACCTCTTACCCTGCAGGTTAAATTGCTCCGCGTCCTTCAGGAAGGCAGCCTGCGTCCCGTCGGCGCAAAAACAGAGATGACTGTCGACCTGCGAGTCATCAGCGCTACCCATCAGGATATTCATGCCCTTACCGCCAGTGGTGCCTTCCGCGAGGACCTTTACTATCGCCTGCATGTCATCCCGCTGCGGGTTCCCAGCCTGAGTGAAAGAGCGGAAGATATTCTCCTGCTGGCCCAGCACTTTCTTGATCGGGAAAGTCAGCGACTGAAGCGGGATATTCTGGGCTTCAGCCCCGAAGCCCTCGACAAACTGATGCAACGATCCTGGCCCGGCAATGTCCGGGAATTGGAGAATGTCGTCACTTTTGCCGCGGCAGTCACTGAAAAAGGCTGGGTCGCTGCCGACACCATTCCCGACACAGGTCGCCAAGGTGGACAGAGTGCTTTTCCACCCCTGCAAGATGCCAAGGCTGCCTTTGAGCGCGCCTATCTGGAAAACCTGTTGCGCGCTACGGATGGCAACATCTCCCGTGCCGCGCGCATAGCTGGCCGACATCGGACTGATCTTTACAAATTGATGCGCAAACACAGCCTGGCTCCGCAGCTTTTCAAGGGTCAGGAGGATCGGGATGAAGAATAGCGATACGCCGGTGCTTTGCCCCCATCACCGATTTTGCTATGCTGAGCCTACTTTGACTCCGTCACCGGCCTGATGACACTACCCGTCCCCATTGCCCAGAAACCCCTCCTCCAGCGCATCCACCTGCGTCGCTGGTTCGCTCAGGGTTTGCTCATCTCGCTACCCATTGGGCTGACGGTTTACGTAGTGCTGTGGATTGGCGGCTGGCTGAACAGCCTTTTTGAGGCACCGATTAAGGCGCTTTTTGGCGTCGATATCCCCGGTCTGGGCTTGTTGCTCACCCTGATGACTATTCTTGGTGTCGGTTTCCTCGCCTCCCATGTCCTGACCGCCTGGATTTTTGAGAAACTGAACACCGTACTCGGACGCATTCCCGTACTGCATAGCCTCTACAGCACTATTCACGAAACGGTAGGCTTGCTGTTTGGCGGGACGGACCGTGGTTTCCGTAGCGCCGTACTGGTTCGCCAAGGCGGCGACATGGGTTATCTCATCGGTCTGGTCACCCGCGACACCCTCAGCGAACTGCCCCGGTTGCCCGAGGAATGTATCGCGGTGTTTATCCCCATGAGCTACGGTATCGGTGGCTTTACCTGCATCGTACCACGCGACAAGGTCATCCCCCTGCCCGATCTCACCCCGCAGCAGGCTCTGCGCTTCGCCATGGCGGGCGGGATGGGGGGAGGAAAAGCCATCCGTGATAAGCTGGGTGCCAACGGTGAATCAACCAGAGGCACAGCAACAAGTCATTCTGATCCAAACCAGTGATAACTCCATTCAGTGGGCGCTTTGCGGCAAACCCACAGTCTTCGTTATACTCTTGTCATACTAAATAAGGAGATGAAGCATGGCTGAAGTGCGCAAAGCAGTCTTCCCCGTGGCCGGCCTGGGCACTCGTTTTCTTCCGGCCACCAAGGCTAGCGCCAAGGAAATGATGCCGGTAGTGGATAAGCCACTCATTCAGTATGCTGTGGAGGAAGCCATCGCCGCAGGCTGCGACCAACTCATTTTCATCAGCGGACGTGGCAAGCGTGCCATCGAAGACCACTTCGACGTTTCTTACGAACTGGAAATCGAGTTGGAAAAACGCGGCAAGATGGCCTTGCTGGAGCAAGTGCGGGGCGTTCTGCCCAGCCATGTCAGCACCATTTTCCTACGCCAGCCCTACCCTCTTGGGCTCGGGCATGCGGTGCTGATGGCTCGCCCAGTGGTGGGGGACGAACCCTTTGCGGTTTTATTGGCCGACGATCTTATGCTCGGTGAGCCACCCGTGCTCGCACAAATGGTAGAACAGTACCACCGCTATCAAGCGGGTATTCTCGGTGTTGAAGAAATTCCACGGGAACATTCCACCCGCTACGGTGTGGTCGACGCGCGGCCCTGGGATGATCGTATTTACCAGATTAGCGGCATCGTCGAAAAACCCAAGCCCGAAAATGCGCCCTCTAATCTAGGCGTAGTGGGACGCTACATCCTCCCCGCGCGGGTGTTTCACTTTCTGGAACAGACGCAGCAAGGCGCGGGTGGCGAGATTCAACTGACGGATGCCATCGCCCACCTATTGAAAGAGCGGCAGGTGCTGGCCTATCTTTTTTCCGGGCGGCGCTTTGATTGCGGCGACAAACTTGGCTATCTGAAGGCGACCATCGCCTTTGGCAAGTTGCACCCCGAGATAGGTGCCGATTTCACTCAGTACATTGACAGCCTTTGTGAACACCCGGCCCCGGTTGAGACCTTTCCGTGACTCCCTTCATTCTCTCCGAAAGGAGCGCTATCATCGCTCGTTTCCCCGAAGAGCGCATGCATCCATGATCATCATCGACGGCATTACCGAAAGCGGTGGCAAATTCCGCCCCTCCGCCTGGGCGGAGATGCTCATTGAAGGGGTTGGACTGGCTCATTTCGGCGCCGACCACAAGATTCATTACCTGCCCCTCATTGAACCCGCCACTATCAATGGCAACGCCGCCATTATCATAGACGAGAGCCTAGAAGAGATTCGCCCGGAGGCCTTTGCCGAAATCATGCGCTTCGCCGCCGAAAATCGCCTGCAGGTGCGGCATGAAGAAGGCAGCATCGCCGATCGCCGGGTACAGCAACCCACCCGCCGCCACTACCAGACTCAGCGCCGCCATACCTGATGGCAGAACGTCCGTCCGCCTCCGCCCGCCTGCGTTTTGCCTGGACCATCGGCATCATCATCATTACCTATGGCGTCCTTGCCATCGCCCTGAGCGTCCACGTCATTGGCCAACAAAGCAGTGCGCGTACGGACCTCTATGTCACCTTGCAGGCTCTGGATCAACTGCACCGGGAAGCGCTCTCACAAGCACCTACTGACCAGGAACGCCAGGCCATAGAAGCCGCCTGGCACAACGAACGCGCCTTCGCCGCCGCATCTCCGCTGCAAGCCTGGCATGTGGTACAAACGCTGATCTCCCGCCTGAATCGGGAATATCCCGGTAATGCCTGCGGCCGCAACGGCCCCTCTTTCGTCACCGCCGACACGCTCCCAGCTCAGCATGCCTGTATGGTCGCCATGAGAGTCAAAGGTGATGTCGTTCAGGCCACGGGCTATGACACGCAAGGCATCGCCATGGACAACTTTTATGAATACCTCTATGCCCCTGTCGGGCGCTCGGGCTGAAGGCACAACACCGCCCCCATCCTGCATATCGCCGGGGTCCACCATAAGTTTACCGGGATTGGTTGAATGTGCAGCAGGCAGTCACATGGCCATCGCTTGCGCGCTGAAATAGGGCCTCACGATCAGAGGTCACGGACCTTGGCTTGGCAGATCATCGACTCAACGACTGCCACGTCTAATCCGGCCGTTAGGACGCACTGTGACGCGCCGATTTGTTGCATGCAACAAATTATCTGGGCATACTGCTCCGGGTCACTCAAGAGAGGATTTCATGATGACCACCCACGTGAATGAGCGCGTCCAAAAGTGCCGCAATGCTCTGCGCAGAGCTGGCCTCCGTCCAGTTCAAATCTGGGTGCCAGACACGCGCCGCCCCGGATTTGCAGAAGAGTGCCATCGCCAATCCCGATTAGCTGCCCAAGCAGATAGGGCGGATACGGATCTGATGGAGTTTCTGGATGACGCACTGGATGATTTGGACGAGTGAACGACGCGCGGCGTGGTGATTTGTTGACGGTGGCTATACGGGGTGACTTCGGGAAACCAAGACCGGCGCTGGTGGTGCAGTCTGATCAGTTTAGCGAGCAGGCGACCGTCACCGTGTTACTACTGTCGGGAACGCTGGTGGATGCGCCATTGTTCCGGATAACAGTACATCCTGACGGGACCAATGGATTACAAAAGACTTCACAGATCATGGTCGACAAGGTAATGACGGTAAAGCGCGATAAGTTGGGCCCCGTATTTGGTTCCGTTAGCGCGCAGGTGATAATAGAGGTGAGTCGTTGCCTGGCGGTGTTTTTAGGTATCGCAAAGTAGCCGTTTGTCGCCAACCGGGCGAATTTTCACCCGTGCCGGTTCTGCCTGGATCTGCGCTGGTTCCAGTGCTTCTTCGGCGGGGAGTACGACATAATCCAGACTAGTATCTTCTGCCTCGACGTGCTCATGGCTTTGATGATGGCCTGTATGACCTCCATCCCCGTGACTTCATTCTCCACGCCTAGTGATGGTCATGCAGTCACATGGCCATCACTTGCGCGCTGAAATAGGGCGAAGGCACTGTCGGGTAGGCTCTGTAGATATGCCGGAACATGTCATCGGCTTTCATTTCGACATCCTCTTCGGCAAAGGAATCCAGCGGCAGCCCTATCTCCTCATCCCAAAGATAATCTCGAATCACCACACGTACTGAGTCTCGGGTCGCTTCCTTATCTCGCCAGTGATCCACGCGAAGCTTTTCGGCCTTCAGTTTTTGGAGCAATTGCACAGCAACCGCCTTGATTTGCTTGATCTCGACCACACTGAGTTCCGGCTTCTTCAACAGATCGAAAATGGCCAGAGACTCTTCATCCAACCCTTCGCGGACCGCCCGGTGCTCCTCTTCATCCAGTTCCTGAGCCAACTTTAACAAAGCCTCGAAGGTCTTTTCGATGGTGACGCGGTCCTTCTCACGGTTGTACTCCGCGACGATCTGTTCGTAGTGTTGCTGAAAGTCGGTGCGCAGCGGGTTTTGCAGCAACAGGCGCTGCAGCCGCTGCTCCACGGCCTGGCGCAAGGTCTGAACAGTGGTGTTCTTGCGCGGGCTGCGTTCAAACTCTTTATGGAGCCGGTCGAAGTCGATTTTGCTGATGTCGTACCGCGCGGATTCCTCGCCCACGCGGTCGGGGTTCACCTCGATCACCCCGTCTACCACCTGATGCAACTGCCGGATAATATCGGTGATGTCGGCCTGCTCACGATCCTGTTGCAGGCTCTTGTAGACCATATTGATCGCATCTCTATCCGCGCGATGGGCATTGACGCCCTGCGCGTTGATGCAGGCCTTGAACTTTTTGAACACCTCCCGGCACATCACCTCGAAACGCTTGCGGCTCTCGTCGTTTTCGTTGGCGGCTTCCTTGCACGCTACGATCGCGGCGTTGCGCCCGAAGCTGGTCTTCTGGATGACATCATCCAGTGAGGCCTCACGGTCATCCAGAAATGTGCGCACCAGGGCAATCGCCTCGGCCAGGTCCGCCAGTAACTCCTCTTCCGGTCGCGCGGGGTCGATCTCGCCCTCCTCCCCATCCGGCTGCGTCCCGGCGAAGGTCGCCAGCGCCTTGCGCAGGTGCTTGAGGATGCCGCAGTAATCCACGATCAAACCGTTGTTCTTCCCTTCGTTCACGCGGTTGGCACGGGCGATGGCCTGCATCAGGGTGTGGGCCTTGAGGGGTTTGTCGAGATAGAGGGTGGAAAGACTCGGCACATCGAAGCCGGTCAGCCACATGGCGCAGACTATAGAGACGCGCAGGGGGTGCTCCTCGGCCTTGAAAGCATCATCCAGAGCCATGGTCTGCATGTTGCGATACTCGGGTTTGGCACGCATGGACGCGGGCAGGTCGATGCCTTCCTTCATCAGCCTGCGGTGCGGGAGGATGTCCAGATCCCACTTGCGGAACTTGTCCACCTCACCCTGCTCCTCGCTCACGACCACCGCCATGCGGGTCTCGCGCATCCAGTCCATCTGGCGCTGGCTGAACACTGCCTCTTGTTCGTCACCAATTTTGGGCAGTGCCTTTTCCATCTCGCGGATGCGCTCGTCCCAATAAAAGCCGATCAACTTGTGCATGCGCACGCAGGTCACCTTGTCGATGCACACCAGCATCGCCTTACCGGTCTCCCATGCGGTCGAATAGTGCCGCACGAAATCCCGCGCCACCTGGTCGAGGCGTTTGTCGGCGGTGAGAATGTGATAGTCGCGCTTGAGTTCCTTCTCCAGCCGCTGCCCGACATCGATGTCGTCGGCCTCCAGCTCTTCGAGCTTCTCGGCAATGCGCTCGTTGAGGTCACCAATAGCGATGCCCAGCTTCTCGCCGCGGGCATCGTAGTACAGCGGCACCGTGGCATTATCTTCCACTGCGCGCTGGAAGTCGTAGGTGGAGACGTATCCGCCGAACACCCGCCGCGTGATCTCGTCATCCTTGAATAGCGGCGTGCCGGTAAAGCCGATATAGCTGGCATGGGGCAAGGCGTTACGCAGATTGAGCGCTAATGTGCCGTACTGGGTGCGGTGCGCTTCGTCGGTGATGACAATGATGTCGTCGCGCACGCTATAGGGCTGCTCCGGCTCAACCTTTTGGTTGAATTTCTGAATCAGGGAAAAAATATAGGCCTTGTGCCGGGTCAACAGTGCGTTCAGATGATGGCCACTGGCGGCGCGGCATTGCTCCTGCTCGCCGACCACGCCGCAACCGGCAAAGGTCTTGTAGATCTGGGTATCGAGGTCGTCGCGGTCGGTCAATACCAGAAAGGTGAAGTTGCCACCGAGTTTGCGATGCACCTTGCGGGTAAACATCACCATCGAATAGCTCTTGCCCGATCCCTGGGTATGCCAGAAGACGCCCAGCTTGCCTTGGCGCGTCTTGCGTTCGCGCACCGCCGCGATGGCGCGGTTAACGCCGAGAAACTGGTGATTACGGGCGATGATCTTCCTCGGCGCGCCGGCGGACTCATCGAAGAGAATGAAGTTTTCCACCAGATCCAGAAAGTTGCGCCGGTCGCACACGCCCTTGAGCAAGGTCTCCATATCCACCGCCCCCGGTGCTTCCTCGGCCAGGCGTTTCCACTCGTTGAAGTGTTCCCAGCGACTGGTGATGGAACCGATCTTCGCCTGTTCGCCATTGCCGAAGAGGACAATGGCGTTATGGTGGAACAAATGCGGAATGGTGTCGCGGTAATCAGAGAAATTCTGCTCGAAAGCGGTCTTGAGCTTCTTGTGGAGGTTTTTGCACTCGATGAAAAGCAGCGGCAAGCCATTGACGAAACCGATGATGTCCGCCCGCCGCCGGTAGAGATCGCCCTTTATCCACAGTTCGCGCACACAAAGAAATTCGTTGTTTTCCGGCGCATCGAAATCGAAGACCCGTAGCCGCTGACGCACTCGCTCGCCTTTCTCGTTGCGAAAGGTGACCTGCACGCCGTCGCGCATCTGCTCGTACTTCTCGCGGTTGGTGGCGGCCAGAGTCTGGGAGGCGATCGTTGCGGTGATCTGCCGCACGGCGTCCTCATAGGTCGCATTCGGCAGATTCGGGTTCAGCGCCATCAACTTTTCGCGCAGTGTGCGCGTCAGCACCACCTCACGATCAGAAGCGCGGCCCAACAAACTGTCCGGTCCGAAGTCCTCATGGTTATAGGCATACACCGATTTCCATCCGAGCTGATGCTCCAGGTAGTCGGCGGTGGTCTGCTGGACGAGGGTGTCTTCGGTGTAGTTCATGCATCCCCTTTCGTGTCGGAGCCCACGGCCAACAGGTTCATCACCAGCCGCACCATCAAATCCTTGGCCTTCGGATCGCTCTCGGCGATCAGCAGCGTCAGCGCCGTCAGGCCATTTTCATCCAGGGTCAGGCGCATGCCCTCCTGGCGCAGATAGAGCAGGAATAAAAAGGCCCCGGAGCGTTTGTTGCCATCGGAAAACGGGTGGTTCTTGATGACGAAATAGAGCAGATGGGCGGCACGTTCCTCGCGGGTTTGGTACAGCGGGTCACCAAACATGGTCTGCTCGATATTGCCGAGTATGGCCGCCAGCCCCTCGCCCCGATCACGGGCAAACAATTCGCTGGCCTCGCCACGGCTTCTTAATGCATCGGCCAGCGCATCCAGCGCCCGGCGCGCCTCCTCAAAACCCAAGACCCCACGAGCAGGCTGCGCACCGACGGGTATACCGAGCTTGTCCTCGTCGTAGTCCAGTAGCAGACGCCAGGTTTTGGCATAACCCAGAATCAGGTCGACCACTTCCCGACCGATGTCAGTCACTAATTCCTGCCGGGTCAGGGTCTTGCTCAACAGGTCCACCGCCTGTTCCAACTCGACCAGTCCCTGCTGGGCCAGCCGATATTCATTTATGCTGAATCCTTGGGTCAGATGCTCGCGCAGCACTCGCGTGGCCCACTGACGAAAGCGGGTGGCTTGGGTAGAGTTCACCCGGTAGCCGACCGAGATGATGGCGTCCAGGTTGAAATACTCCACCTGCCGGACCACCTTCCGCTCGCCCTCCCTTTGAACTGTTGCATTTTTTGCAACAGCTCGGTCTCGTTTTAATTCATTGGTCTCAAATATGTTTTTCAGGTGGCGAGAAATGACGGATTTGTCCCGGCCAAAGAGATCGGCCAACTGCTGCAAGCTGAGCCATAGGGTTTCCCCCTCAAGCCGCACCTCCACCTGCTGGCTATCAGCCTCAAAAATCACGATGTCATTCATGGCACCTCCTTACTGCTCCGTCCTCTCGTTTACAGATGTACTATCGTCATTCATTGCTTATCGCGATTCTCATAGCGAAGTATTACGAATATTGATTTTGCTGTATCGAATAACGTATATAATCCCGCTACAAACACAGAGGTAACAAATCCATTTAGAACAAAATGAATCCATATATGAATGCCTACAATAGTTTTACTTCCGGCCAATATCAATAGGATTACCGCTATTAATATCAACGCCACCTGCTCATATGTTGATGACCTCAATTGCTCAATTGTAAATTTGAAATTACCACCGGTCGCATCGGATATATCCTTAAGTTTAGTCATTATAACACTACTTGTTGTCGTATTAATAGCGAGCAATGCGATCAACAAAGTTATGAGATTCTCTTTCAAGTATTCCTCAAGAAATACAGAGCCAAATACATCACCAATCCCTGCCATCATGAAACCGGCGACAATATATAAACTTATTTCTTTTAGTCTTTCTATCATTTGAATTGCTCGAACAACCATTCAAGCCTTTCCGGCGTAAGATTCTGTGTCGAGAGCTCATCTATGCTAATTTCCCGCACACTTGTCGACGTTCTAATAATCTTTCTCACCCCCTTTATCTTCAATGCAATATCACCGCCACCTTCCGATGAATAATCCACCAAGCTGTTCAACAGGCCACCTCTAAAAACCGGCGCTCAGAACGAAGAATAATCTGAAAAATCAGAATTCAGGTTATTTTCCTGCTGTTTTGATGCCGAATGCTGTTCTTTACGGCTGTTTTTCCATAATTTGCCGC
>JAAOMR010000137.1 GCA_018853935.1 Acidithiobacillus ferrivorans | reverse complement strand
AAGCTACCGCATGTCTCCGGTGCCACGGCAGTTCGGGCACTTGAACGATTGGGGTTTACGAAAATTCGCCAATCCGGTAGCCATGTCATCATGCGGCGTGGCTCCAAAGGCTGTGTCGTTCCGACGCACAGCGAAATCAAGGTCGGTACTCTTGCGGGTGTTCTGCGCCAAGCCGATATATCGCCAGACGAATTCATCAATGCCTTGTGAACTTGGTGTCCAACCCGGCAGTCAACACGGACGCTACGCATAAAGCCGCGCAGCGCCGGTTACTTCTACGTTATGCCCCTTAGGAGAATCGCGGTGAGCCGTACCGACCACATCTGCCTTATGGCGAAGTACAACGAATGGATGAATGCCAGGCTGTATGAGGCCGTGATAAGCTTGCCCGACGAAGAGGTTGTCGCCAATAGAAATGCATTCTTTGGCTCCATTCTCGGGACTCTTAACCATTTGGCTGTCGGCGACACAATTTGGTTAAAGCGCTTCGCAACCCATCCTGCCAACTACTCAGAACTTGAATCAGTACGAAATCTCCTAACCCCGGCAAGCCTCGGTCAGCTTCTTTATTCAGACGTCAAAAGTCTCTCAAACTACCGAAGGTCACTTGATCAGGTCATCACGGAATGGGCGCACTCGATTAAAGACCACGATCTGGATCAGGTTCTGCACTATGCAAGCACCAAAGGTGTTGCCGCGGATAAGAATTTCTTCAGCCTTGTCCTTCATTTCTTTAACCATCAAACGCATCATAGAGGCCAAGCTACAACTTTGCTTTCGCAGGCCGGCGTAGATATTGGGGTCACAGATTTACTTGCCCTCATTCCGAATGAAACAGTTACATAACCCCGCAGTCAACCGGCGCTGCGGGATAAAGCTGCACAGCGCCGGTTACTTCTACGTTATGCACCCATTATCAGATAGGAGTCTTTTATGAATGCAAACTATTCTGGGCAGTGTCTTTGTGGGGAAATCCGCTATTCAGTTGATATTGAGCCAGTGTTTACTGGAAATTGTCATTGCAAAGACTGTCAAAGATCATCAGGCAGTGCATTCATTCCAGCGATGATTTTTCCTGAAAAAG
Source organism: Acidithiobacillus ferrivorans (assembly GCA_018853935.1). Taxonomy (GTDB): domain Bacteria; phylum Pseudomonadota; class Gammaproteobacteria; order Acidithiobacillales; family Acidithiobacillaceae; genus Acidithiobacillus; species Acidithiobacillus ferrivorans. The sequence goes on along the minus strand of JAAOMR010000137.1, from coordinate 16,458 downwards.
ATGTTGTCGTTTCAGGTGACGTGAAATATTTCGAGTCTCAAGCAGACAGCGGAGATCTGCACAAAAGAGGCTTCTGCCCGAATTGTGGCTCTCAATTGTTCGCTCGGTTCAGCAATATGCCAGGAATGCTGGGTATAAAGGCTGGAACCTTAAATGACTCATCGAATTATGTTCCAAAGTTGGATTTCTATGTAGGTAGTGCTGCACCTTGGGACTTTATGAACCCAGAGCTACCTAAAAAGCAAGGGGCAGCACAAAGCTAACGATAGTGCATAACAATTCATTCAAGCGTTTGGGATACAAAGATGCTTCATGGCAGTTGCCTCTGCGGAGGCGTTAAATACGAAATTTCCGGCGAGTTATCTGGCGCGTTGAACTGTCATTGCTCGATATGCCGCAAGGCTCATGGTGCTGCGTTTCGTAGTCGAGCCAGTGTGGATACCTCCGATTTCAGGTGGGTGCAAGGCGAGGAACTTGTCACGTCCTTTGAATCTTCACCAGGTAACCATCGTGGGTTCTGTCGTGTGTGCGGCTCCCCGCTTCTGAGCCACTTCGATCAAAATCCTTCGGTGTTTGGCTTGCCGCTCGGCGCTCTTGACGACGACCCAAAGGTAAAACCAATGCTTCATGCTTTCGTCGGCAGCAAGGTTCCGTGGCACGATATAACTGACAACCTGCCACAATTTCAGGAGCTGCCGAAATGAAGAAGCTCCCTAACCCTACGCTCAAGCGGGACGGCGTCAAGCGCCGCCCCTTAGCTCCACGTTGGGCGTCAGAGGAATAGCTATGGCAAAAGACGCACTCTACGAAGGCACTCGTGAGGTCCGCACATTTGTAGATCTTGCACACGGTGCTGATGTATTGATCATGAAGACCGAGCAAGATGAAAAAGGAAGCTACTACACAACAATGAGCGCCCTCCTTTTAACCGCGTTCACTTTCGAGGCCTATCTCAACCACCTCGGCGACAAGACAATTAAATTTTGGGAAGAGATAGAGCCCATTAAGGTTATGGATAAATACAGCGTTCTTTGCAAAAACCTGAACATTTGTCCCGACTTCTCTAAACGCCCCTATCAAACGCTCAAGGCTCTTTTCAAATTCCGGAATGCGATTGCCCACGGCAAATCTCAGATATTGCAGGAAACCAAAGCTGTGAGCTCCCTTGACGAGCCATACCAACACTCTCCCAAGGCGCACTGGGAAGAGTTCTCGGAGTTAGAAAACGCCAAACGGGCAAAAGAAGATGTAGCGCAAATCATTACCGAGCTGCACAAGACGGCGGGCTTGGGCGAATACCCTTTCATTCACGGTGTAGCTGTTGGTTCGCTCTCCATAAACACGCCCAACCCGGCGGTCAACCCGGGCGCGCCGAAAAGCGGCGCGCCGGTTACCTAGCACGTTGGGCGTCAGCGGTTGCTTATCGCGGAGCATAGAATGATAATTACATTTTCCGTGCAATTTTGGAGCCCGCCATGAAAGTCTATTCAGCGGTAATTGAGCGGTGCCCACAAACTGGCCTGTTCGTTGGTTTTGTTCCTGGTTTTCCCGGCGCTCATTCCCAGGGGGAAACGCTGGATGAAGTCAACCACAACCTGCACGATGTTATTGCAATGCTTCTGGAAGATGGCGAACCCATGCTGGAGTCCGAGTTTGTCGGGGTTCAAAACGTCGCCATCGCTTGAGTCATGGGCAATATTCCCGTTCTCAAGCCCAATGAAGTAATCGCTATTCTCATTAAACTCGGCTTCATCGAAGTCCGCCAACGCGGATCACACAAACAATTCCGCGATACCGCAGGCCGCTGCACAACGGTTCCGTTTCATCAAGGTCGAGACATCTCCCCAATCTTGCTCCGTCAAATCGCCAAAGACATCGGCCTCGCGCTTGATGAGTTGCTCAAGCACAGATAGCCCAACCCGGCGGTCAACGCGGACGCTGCGCGATAAAGCCGCGCAGCGCCGGTGATTTCAAACGTGTGTGCCGGGCATGGCACGTCACTATGTCGGTGGAAGTCCTGGGGCCAGGTTTTCGCAGAGCCGGAGGCTAGGAGAACGTCAAGGGCGTTGTCGCGAGGCGGGGTCTGAAGGAAGCTGAATCCAAAGCTGCGGGGCGATGAACAAAACCCGGATATGAGGCGTGGTGCATCTGGGACGACGCGGTAGATCGCCCAGCCAAAACAAGTTTCTGGGATTTACGGCCAGCCGGAACGGCGTCAGGCTGTGAAGGTGGCGGATAAAGCCATCGACAAACTCAAAGACCGCATCCGGGAACTGAGGTCGCCTCAGAACGAAAAATCGGACACTAAGGAAAGTTGTGATGTACGGCAATTTGCCGCATAATTGTGGTCAGGAGGGTAAGCCCATGCCACAACCGATTTCCACCGCTCGCCTCGAAGCCCGGATCAGCACCGATCTGCATTCGATGCTCAAGCGCGCCGCCGAGCTTCAGGGGCGCACCATGACCGATTTCGTGGTGACCGCCGTTCAAGACGCCGCGCAACGCGCTATCGAACAAGCCGAAATCATTCGTCTGACGTTGGTCGATCAGGAGTGCTTTGCGCAGGCTTTGCTGTCGCCGCCGCAACAGACACCGGCCTTGAAACGCGCTTTCGCTCGTCGCAGCAAGCTGCTGCGCCCTGAATGAGCAGTGCACCGTTTCTTGTTGCACCGCTCGATGCCGCGCATGACCGCACCGTATTCAACAGCGGTTCGGAGCCGCTTGACCGCTACTTGCGAGAGGTGGTCACTCAAGACATTCGCCGGCGCTTGACAGCCTGTTTCATAGCGCTGGCTGACGGGCAGCGCATTGCAGGCTACTACACCTTAGCGTCGGCAAGCCTACTCTTGGCCGACCTGCCAGCCACGACGGCCAAAAAATTGCCGCGATATCCGACCGTGCCGGTAGTACGAATGGGCCGCTTGGCTGTCGATCAGGCATTCAAAGGACAGGGGCTCGGCGGAGCGCTGCTGGCCGATGCTCTTGATCGAGCCACCCATTCCGAGATCGCCGCCTACGCTTTAATGGTCGATGCCAAGGATGAAGCGGCGGCAGCCTTCTATCGGCATCATGGGTTCATTGCGCTACCTGGCTTGTCGCTGACGCTGTTCCTTCCGCTGGCAACGGCGATCGCGTCCCGGAAAACGGACAACAAGCGTTTTAGCCCGATTTAGGAGTTTTTTGTACATGAATGGACGGAACCCACAGTGGCGCCTGTCGAAAACCCCGGCGCTGTCGCTGGCACTGCCTGCGAGGGTCTTCATCGAAGTCCGCCAACGCGGATCACATAAACCGTTCGTGTCCTGCGTATGTGGACGCACTATGAATGAGCGGGTTAACCCATCCATCAAGACGAGCGCAAGTGATAAAACCGCTTGCGCCCGTTAGTTATGTCAGACATTGGGCGTCAGCGGTTGCTTATCGCGGAGTTTGGGCCTGCCATCCCTCGCGGGATGACAGGAATGTGTTCATTGAACCGCCGTATGCGGTCCCGTATGCGCAGTGGTGTGGGAGGGGTAAGATTGTGAGAACTTCCCCTATCTCGATTAAAGCTTAGATGCCCGATCCCACAACGTATGGTGATCCTCTCACCGCACTGCTCACCCGTGTTCGCCATTGCGAACTTTGCGCCGGGCACCTGCCGCTTGGCGTGCGTCCGGTGCTGCAGATGGATTCGCGCGCCCGCATTCTGATCGCTGCGCAAGCACCGGGCAGAAAGGTGCATGAAACCGGCATTCCCTTCAACGATGCCAGCGGCGATAGGCTTCGTGCGTGGCTGGGTATCTCCCGAGAGGTATTCTACGACGCCCGACAAGTGGCAATCGTGCCCATGGGATTCTGCTACCCAGGCACCGGAACATCCGGAGACTTGCCGCCGCGGCCAGAGTGCGCGCGTGCCTGGCATGGGGAATTACTGCCGCATTTGCAGCATCTGCAACTCACCCTGGTCATTGGCCAGTATGCCCGGGCTTATCACCTTCCCGCCGAGGCCGGGACTCTGACGGAGGTAGTCCATGCGTGGCGTAAAAACTGGCCCAACCGGATACCGCTGCCGCATCCTAGTCCGCGTAATAATCTGTGGCTGAAGCGCAATCCATGGTTCGAGGAAGAACTCATTCCGGTGCTTCAGGCGCGCGTGGCCGAGGTGCTTGCGCATGGCCGTTAACATGGCATTTAGGAGCACGTTGTCCTTGAATGTGCATGGGGTAACCTGCGGCCGCGCCCCAGTGAGCGCTACGTTCCGCAAAATGTTTTGAATGGCCCGAAATCCTCGGGGGCGGGCTGGGTATAGCTCTCCAGTCCCGGACGCTCCGCGAAGGGTTGTTCCAGCACGGCGAGTAGCGCCTTAAACAGGGTGAGGTCCTGGTCCTGCGTAGCGGCGGCCAGTGCTTCCTCGACTTTGTGGTTGCGTGGAATATAAAGCGGATTAACCTGGTCCATAGCCTCGGCGCGTGTCTCCGCTGTGGTGCTTTCGCGCGCCAGCCGGGCCTGCCATTGTGCCAACCAAAGATCAAACGGCGCCGGGTTGGCAAAGTGGGCGCGGACCTGCGCCGGATCACCGCGCACTGCCGCTGATAAACCGCGGAAGACCTGTGTGTAGTCGGCATCCTGGCCTTCCATCGCGGACAGGAGGCCCTGCGCCAGCGCAAGATCGTCATCCTCTGCCGTAGTCAGGCCGATCTTGGCGCGCATGCCATCGAGCCAGTGGCGGGTGTAGAGCGTAGAAAAATCATTGATCTGCTCGGTCAGCAGGCGCGCGGCCTCATCGGCGTCGGGGTGAACCAGATCAATCAGGGTTTCGGCGAAGCGGGTGAGATTCCATTGCGCAATCAACGGTTGGTGGGCGTAGGCATAGCGACCTTGTGCATCGATAGAGCTGAAAACGGTCTCTGGGTCATAGCTGTCCATGAAGGCGCAGGGGCCGTAATCGATGGTCTCGCCAGCGATGCTTATGTTGTCCGTGTTCATCACGCCGTGAATGAAACCGACCAGCATCCAGCGTGCGATGAGCGCAGCCTGTGCGGCGGACACCGCGGCAAAAAGGCCAAGATAGGGATTACTGGTCCCTTTCAGGGCGGGGTAGTGGCGGGCAATGGTGTAGTCGGCCAACTGTTTGACCCTGGCACTTTCATTGCGTGCGGCAAAGAACTGAAAGGTGCCGACGCGAATATGGCTGGCGGCGATACGGGTGAGAATGGCGCCGGGGAGCCCCATTCCCCGATGGACGGTTTCCCCTGTCGTGACGGCGGCCAGCGCGCGAGTTGTGGGTATGCCCAGTGCATGCATGGCCTCGCCGATGACATATTCGCGCAGCACTGGTCCGAGTGCCGCCTTGCCATCGCCGCCCCGCGAAAAAGGCGTGCGACCGGAGCCTTTCAGTTGCATATCCCGGCGCCGACCATGGCGATCGATCAACTCGCCGAGCAAGAGGGCGCGGCCATCGCCCAATTGCGGGGAGAAATGACCAAATTGATGCCCCGCATAAGCCTGGGCGAGCGGGTGCGACCCTTCTGGCACTTGATTTCCCGAAAAAATGGCGGCACCGAGATCGCTATCCAGTGCCGCACTATCGAGCCCCAGTTCTTCGGCCAGCGCGTAGTTCAGTAGCAGCAATCGGGGCGCTGGAGCAGTGGCGGCCTGCCAGGGGGCGAAAAAACCCTCCAGCTCGCGCGCATAGGTATTGTCAAAATGTAATAACGCCCTACCCATCCGTCACTCCTGATGCACCGGTTCCGGTATTTCCAGCTTCACCGCACCATCCTCCAGGCGCGCAGTGATGCGCGTGCCCTTGGGCAGGTCGCCAAAGAGGATATGCTCCGCCAGTGGTTTCTTCAGATGTTCCTGAATAATTCGCGTCATCGGCCGTGCGCCCATCTGCGGGTCATAGCCTTTGTCTGCCAGCCACTGCCGCAGCTCGGCGCTGATCTCCAGGCTGTAGCCCTTTTGCAGTAACTGCTCGTCCAGTTCCATGACGAACTTGTCTACCACATACAGCACCGTCTCCTTAGAGAGCGGCGTGAAGGGTACGACGGCATCCAGACGGTTACGGAACTCTGGTGCGAAGACCCGGCGGATGGTTTCCATCTCCTGTCCACCGTCACCCTGGGGCGTAGTCATGAAACCGATGGTGGCCTTGCCGCGCGCCTCGGCCCCCGCATTGGTGGTCATGATCAGCACTACATTGCGGAAGTCCACTGCGCGGCCGCCAGCATCGGTCAGCTTGCCGTGATCCATCACTTGCAAAAGCACATTGAAGATATCCGGGTGCGCCTTCTCAATTTCATCCAACAATAGCACCGCATGTGGATTACGGCTCACTGCCTCCGTCAGTTGCCCAGCCTGATCATGCCCGACATATCCCGGTGGTGCACCGATAAGCCGCGACACCGTATGCCGCTCCATGTATTCGCTCATGTCGAAGCGCAGTAGCGGAATGCCGAGCAGGCTGGCCAACTGCCGGCTGAGTTCGGTCTTGCCTACCCCGGTCGGACCGGAGAAGAGGAAACTTCCCACCGGCTTTTCATGGTGGCGCAGGCCTGCCCGTGCCATTTTGATAGCTGCGGAGAGTTCGTGGATGGCCTTTTCCTGACCGTAGATGACGAATCCCAGATCCCGCTCCAGATTCTTCAGCGCCTGACGATCGTCAATAGAGACATTCTTACCCGGAATACGGGCCACCCGGGCGACCATCTCTTCAATATCGTGAACGCCGATGCTCTTTTTCCGCCGGGACGCAGGCAAAAGCGCTTGTGCGGCGCCCACCTCGTCGATGAGATCAATGGCCTTGTCGGGCAGGTGACGATCATGGATATGCTTGACAGACAGCTCTACCGCCGCGCGCAGGGCTGTGTCGGTATAACGCAGGCCATGATGCTGCTCGAATTGCCCCTTCAGTCCGCGCAAAATCTGCACGGACTCTTCCTGAGAGGGCTCCGGCACGTCAATTTTCTGGAAGCGGCGGGTGAGCGCTCTGTCTTTCTCAAAATACTGGCGGAACTCCTGATAGGTGGTCGCCCCGATACACTTCAGTTCACCAGAGGCGAGGGCGGGCTTCAGCAAATTGGAGGCGTCCATGGCGCCGCCTGAAGCGGCCCCGGCACCGATCAGGGTATGGATCTCGTCAATGAAGAGGATGCTGTTGGGTTTCTTGCGTAGTGCCTTCAGTACCCCTTTCAGGCGTTCTTCAAAGTCACCCCGATAGCGGGATCCGGCGATCAATGCCCCCAAATCCAAGGCATAAATGGTCGCATCTTCCAGCATCTCCGGCACCTTGCCAGCGACGATGGCGCGCGCCAGGCCTTCGACGATGGCAGTTTTTCCGACCCCCGGTTCACCAACAAAGAGAGGATTGTTTTTTCGGCGCCGCGCCAGCACCTGCAGGGCCCGGATCAATTCCTCCTGGCGTCCGATCAGCGGATCCAGTCGTCCGGCTCGCGCCATGGCGTTGAGGTTGCGCGCATAGACGGCAAGCGGGTCCTTACTATTTCCCTTCTTTTCCGTGGTGCCTTCGACTTCCTCTTCTTCCTCATCCATGACTTCATCCTTGCGCATGCCGTGCGCTAGAAAATTGACCACATCCAGTCGTGTAACATGCTCTTTCTGCAGGAAATAAACGGCATGTGACTCTCTTTCGGCGAAGATGGCGACAATGACATTCGCCCCCGAAACCGCCTCCTTACCTGCCGACTGCACATGGTAGAGGGCGCGCTGAATGACCCGCTGAAAACCTACGGATGGTTGGGTATTGACCGTTCCTGCCGGACCCATGGCGGGTACTTTGCGTTCCAGAAACTGCTGTAATTCCGCCGACAGATGCGCGCGATCGGCACCGCAAGCGCTGAGCACATCCATGCCGTCAGGATTGTCCAGAAGGGCAAGCAGGAGATGTTCAACGGATGCATATTCATGTCCGTACTGACGGGCAATCTGGAAGGCCTGATTGATGGACTGTTCTAGAGATTTATCGATCATGGTTCACTCCTTTTCCATGATACAGCGCAGTGGATGCTGACGTTGCCGGGCATCAGCGGTGACCAAGGCAACCTTGGTTTCCGCCAGATCATAGGGAAAAATCCCGCAGAGCCCCTTGCCCTGCTGATGTACTGCCATCATCACCGCAACTGCCTCGTCATGGGGCTTGTGAAAATATGTCTTAAGAATATGAACCACATAGTCCATGGGGGTAAAATCATCATTGACCAGCAGCACCCGGTACATTCGGGGCTCCTGTACCTGTGGCTCGCGCTCCAGGATGGTGCTGCGACGATGCTGCGTTTTACCCATGACCTACACCCCATAGTATTTAACATCTGCTGTCATTGTGGCGCGTGCCCTCCACTCTGGCAAGATAGTCCATCAGCAAAATCGGCATACCCTATACCCCTTGAAGATGGGGTCGCCGACGGCCAAAAAAAAGCGCCGGGGGAAAGCCCCGGCGCTTCTGCTCAAGCGATAGCGAAATTACTTGGTGATATTGATTTTCGCCTGGCTGCGCAGATCGGAGACGAACTTGGCGGCCTCCTGCTGTTGCAACTGTGCCTTGATACGGGCTTTCATGGTACTCAGTGGCGGAGGGGTCAGAGCACGAGTCGCCTGGACCTCAATCACGTGATAGCCGAACTGGGTCTGCACCGGACCAACGGGCTTGTCGATAGGGGCCGTCTCGATGGCCTGAGCGAAGGGCGGAACGACCATGCCGGGAACAATCCAGCCCAGTTCGCCACCGTGGGCGGCGCTGGCCTTATCAATGGAGTCTTTCTCCGCTAGGGCAGAGAATTTTTGGCCGGCCTTGAGTGCAGCCATAATATTGTCGGCTTCGACCTTGGTCTTCACCAGAATGTGACGTACTTCAAATTCTTTCTTGCCCATGGCCTGGACGAACTTGTTGTAGGCATTCTGAATGTCGGCCTCAGGAACCGGATGATCTTTCACATACTGGTCCACCGCCGCATCGGCCAGGATCTGGCGCTTGGCTATGGACAGACGTTGCTTGACATCAGAGGACTGGTTCAGCTTGTGATGGATGGCGTACTGCGAAAGTACTTCCATGTTTACCAGATTTTGCACCACTTGCTCGCGGGCATTGGGCTCTTTGGCAAGCGCCGGGCTCATGGACATGATGGCCTGCACCTGACTGTTGTCGATGGCGGTACCATTGACGGTGGCGACAGGGGCAGCAAAAGCAGGTACTGCAAAAGCGCTGACTGTGGCAGCAAGAATGACCGCGCGAAGTTTCATAAATTTTCCTTCAGGTTAAGTGACGCTGGCCCTATTATCCATAGTGGCGGACAAAGGGGAAGTCTCAGGAGATACTACGTTGCAGTGGCGCCTCTGTTTCCCGACGTTTTTCAGGACCGAGGAGGAGCTCCACCAAGGTAAGAGCAAAATCCATAGCTGTACCAGGTCCCCGTGAAGTAATCAGGGGACCGTCAATCACTACAGCACTTTCTTGATAGGTATAGTCCGCGCTTTGCGGGTCGAGGATGCCTGGATAGGCAGTGACTTGGCGCCCGTCGAGTAGATGGTGGGTAGCCAGCATGCCAGGTGCCGCACAAATGGCGGCAATCATCTGCCCCCGCCGATGCCTTTCCTGCAGGAGCTGAATAAGCGGTTGATACTTTGCCAGTCGCTGCACACCCCTATTGCCGCCAGGGAGCAGGATTATATCGATATCAACACTGACCACGTCGGCTAACAGCACGTCGGGTTGCAGACGCAACCCGCACCCACCGGTGACCAGTCCTGCGTCGAGTCCAGCGAGGACAACCTTTAAGCCCGCCCGTCGTAGGATGTCGCAGGAGATCACCACCTCCATATCCTCGAAGCCATCCGCTACAGGGATAAGCACCTGTATTGCCGAGGTCACCATAGCCCTGTTCCTCTATTTTAAGAATAAACGCACAATCTCTAGCATTGGGCAGCCCAAACAACCTTCCTTGCTTCGACCGTGCGTGTGCGAAATTTATCCATGATCAGCACATGACAAAGCAAAGTATTTGTATCCGGATTATTGTCCCACTGCCTTTGGAGGGGGGATCACGGTATCGACAGTCTGCCCTTTCGCTTCCTGTACCGGGACGGCCTTGCCTTCCAGGATGGCGAGCGCTTCGTGCAGAGGGTAATCCTTGGCCAGATCTGGTTTCAGGACAGCGCTGGCGGCCATGGCCTCATCTTCCTGAGTGGACTGGGTGGTGGCAGTGGCGGAGACCGGTAGGGCGATGGTGTACTGGGGAGTGGCCTTGCTGCACTCGTCCGGCGCTTTCAGCACGCCGTGCAGTTCCGATTCATTCAGGAGGTCGGCATTCAGGGCGCGCTGCCGTGCATTGGCTGGCTGCACCTCAATGTTGGGAACGATACCCTGGCTCTGGATGGAACAGCCCGCCGGGGTGTAATAGAGTGCCGTCGTCAGTTTGAGGGCACCGCCATTGCTCAACGGCATCACCGTCTGCACCGACCCCTTGCCAAAGCTGCGTTGGCCCATGACCAGAGCGCGGTGGTCATCCTTGAGGGCACCGGTGACAATTTCGGCTGCCGAGGCCGAGCCGCCATTGATGAGCACAATCATGGGCGCGCCGTGGAGGTAGTCTGGCCCATGGGCGGAGAAGCGCATGTCGCTGTCGGCGGTACGGCCTTTGGTATAGACGATCAGTCCCTTGTTCAGGAAGGTATCCGCCGTCTCGACCCCGGCCCCGAGCACTCCACCCGGATTGTTGCGCAGGTCGAGGATCAAACCGTTGAGATGCCCGTTGGCCTCCTGCTCCAGATGCTCTACGGCCTTGCGGGTCGCGCTGCCGGTGTTTTCCTGAAACTGACTGATACGGATGTAGCCATAACCGGGTGCAAGCATGGTCGCGCGCACACTCTGTACCTTGATGATGGCGCGGGTCAGGGTGAAGTGCAGGGGCAGGGCCTGGGGGGGCCGCAAAATGGTCAGGGTTACCTGCGTCCCGGGTTTGCCGCGCATCATGTCCACGGTTTTTTGCAGACCAATACCCTGCAGGGCCTTGCCGTCAATTTTGACGATGAGGTCGCCTGATTTGATGCCCACCTTCGCCGCCGGGGTACCATCGATGGGGGCAACGACTTTAAGTACCCCATGATCCCCCGTTACCTCGATACCCAGCCCACCAAATTTACCATCGGTGAGCACTTGCATCTCTTTGAATTCTTTTGGCGACAGATAGGCAGAGTGGGGGTCCAGGGCGCTGACCATGCCATTGATGGCACCATCCATCAGTTTTTTATCGGAAGTGGGATCGACGTAATTGGATTTGACGATCGCGAAGACCTGGCTGAAGGTCTGGATTTGTTCCAGCGGGATTTTATCCTGATCCTTAGCCGCATAAACAGTGACCGCAAAGCTGATGCTGACGCCCAGAACGAGCCCGACACTGATGCCCAGGAAAGTACTGCGGAGCGGTTTAGGGAAGCGGGGAGTGGACATGGATGAAGTCTCCGAGGGTATGGCTGGAACCTGTGGCTCTTTGCGGCAAAAGGAAGGCGAGCGGCAACATGGTGCGTCTCATAAAAGCTAGGTTATTCCTCAATTGTGGATGTAGTACAAGGGATTAACAGGGTGTCCTGCGTTACGCATCTCAAAATAGAGGCCATCGTTCCCCAATTCCCCACCACTGCCAACACTACCTACCTGACGACCTGTAGAGACCTGTTCTCCGACGTGGACATCGGTAGCACCCAAGTGCCCGTATATGGCTAATAAGCTGTGTGCGATTTGCACGATGACAATCTGTCCATAGCCCCGTAAGGGGCCCGCATAAAGTACCATGCCGGGCGCAATGGCGCGAACTGGTGTCCCCACCACGGACTGGAAGATAATACCCTGCCAGTTGAGTCCGCCGGTCACCCGCGGGGCACCAAAACGGGCGCTGATAGGCCCGTTTACCGGCGCCGGGTAGTGGCCGTGGCCGACGATGGGCGTTGTCGGCAATGCGGGCGCAGCCGCTATCACTGGCGGGCGAACTACAGTGGTCGGTGCTTGCTTTTGCGCGTTTGCCGCACGTTGAACCTGCCGTGCCCGTTCCGTTTTCTGCTCCTGCCGCGCGCGCTGTTCTGCTTGGGCCCCCTGGGCTAGACGACGTTGCTCAATGGTCTGCCGTCGTGCGGCTATCGCTGCTGCACGACGGGCCGCTGCTGCGGCTTCGGCCTTGCGTTGTGCCTCGGCGGCAGCCGCTTTCGCGCGGGCGACTTCTTCCTGACGGCGGAACTGTACGACCAGACGGCTCACCAATCCATCGAGAATATGGGCGTTCGCCTGCAGTTCGGAAATCTTCGCCTTGTCGGCGGCAATGCGGTCTGCCAACTGACTTTCCAGTGCGGCGTGATGCTGACGCTGTTGCTGGAGGGTGTGCTCCTGAGCACCGACTTGCCGTGCCAATTGGGCGAGACGGGTTTCGTGGGTTTGTACCTCGTGCTTGGTCTTCAGTATTTGTTGCGCCGTGTCTTGCGTCTTGATAATAAGTGTACTGCGCGCCCTAGCCAAAGACTCATAAAAGACGCTCATACGCCCCAGTTCCCCCGGACGTTCCGTTTGTAGCCAGACGGCTAGTGGCGTGACACCACCCAGTGTGTAGGCAGCACGCAACTGTTGGGCGAGAATGCTTTTCTGCTGTGCCAGCGCGGCTCGGAGTGCACTGATTTTTGCCCGCAGGTCAGCAATCTGCGATTTTGCCAGTTGCTGCTGCTGCTGAATACCGACCAGCTTTTCCTGTACCGCAACAACCTGTTGATTGATGGTGCTGATTTCTCCGCGCAGTTGCGCCTGGGTTTTCTGCCCCGCCGCGAGGTGCGCCTGCATTTGCCCCAGATTTTCGTGGATATGCTCCAGCTTTTGCCGGCTATTTTGTATTTTCTCTTGCAATGTTGCCGCCCCGGCTCCCACTGGGAGGAGAATGGTCAAAGCAAGCAGTGCGCCGACGCGAGGATGGGACAGAAGCAACATGGATTAGAGGGTCTGCACCAGGTTTTTCCCGCCCATTTCAGGAGGCACCGGCAAGCCCATGAGCTGGAGCAGGGTGGGGGCGAGATCTTCCAGAGCACCCCCGGTCAGAATCTCAGCGGAACGCCCAATATAGAGCAGAGGCACTGGGTTGCAGGTATGGGAGGTGTGCGCCTGGCCGCTCTCTACATCCAGCATTTGTTCAACATTGCCATGATCGGCGGTAATCAGCACTTCGCCACCTACGGCGCGCACAGCACTGACAATGCGACCCAGACTACGGTCTACCGCCTCGACCGCAGCAATGGCGGCGGCCAGTTTGCCACTATGGCCGACCATATCGGGATTGGCAATATTACAGATGATGGCATCGTACTGGCGGCTTTCGATACGGGTGACCAGAGTATCGGTCAACGCATCCACGCTCATTTCCGGTTGCAGATCGTAGGTGCTGACCTTGGGGGACGGAATCAATACGCGATCCTCGCCCGGGAACACCTTTTCGTCACCGCCGTTTAAAAAGAAGGTGACGTGAGCATATTTTTCGGTCTCGGCGATGCGCAGCTGATGCAAGCCGAATTGAGACACCCATTCGCCAAAGGTGTTTTTCAGGCGGGTAGGAGGGTAAGCCACATGCACGTCAAAGCGCTCACTGTATTCTGTGAGGGTAACGAAGTCGGCGAGATGGGGTGTTACCTGCCGGGTGAAACCATCGAAATCTGCTTCGACAAAGGGGCGGGTGATCTGTCGGGCGCGATCGGAGCGAAAGTTCATGAATAACACCGCATCATGATCGCCGATACACGCCGGGCTGGCACCAATCTGGGAGGCGGCAACAAATTCATCACTTTCGCCACGCGCATAGGCGGCAGCGAGCGCTTCTACACCCGTGGCATAGTGTTCACCTTTGCCGAGGGTAAGTAGATCATAGGCCTGCTGTACCCGATCCCAGCGGTGGTCACGATCCATGGCATAGAAACGGCCAATCACTGAAGCCAGAGCGCCACCGTGGGTGCTGATCTCGGCATCCAGCTTTTCCAGGGATAGCGCCGCGCAGCGTGGCAGGGTGTCACGACCATCCAGAAAGGCATGCACATAGACCCGCTCAGCCCCCCGGCCTCGTGCCAGGCGCAACGCGGCGAGAATGTGTTCTTCGTGGGAGTGCACCCCGCCTGCCGAAAGCAGGCCAAGAATATGTACAGCACCGCCCTGTGCCTTGGCGGCATCCACCGCCGCACAGAGGGTGCTGTTGGTATAAAAGCTGCTATCGGCGATGGTACGATTAATACGTTCGTACTCCTGATATACCACGCGACCGGCACCGATATTGATGTGCCCGACCTCGCTGTTGCCCATCTGCCCGCTTGGAAGCCCTACCGAGGCGCCGGACGCATGGATGAGGCCATGGGGATGACTCTGCCACCAGCCATCCCAGTTCGGCGTACGTGCCTGAGCAATGGCGTTATCCTCGGGATCCTCGCGATATCCCCAGCCATCGAGGATCAGGAGTAACACCGGACGTGGTTTATAGGTCATCAGTTTCCTCTGCATGGCGAACATACCCCGTTAGTGGAAAGCATTAGAACAGATCAGGAGAATCCTGTCATGGGGTCATGACCAGAGGTTTAAGATGCCAGATATCCGCATTATACTGGGCGATGGTCCGGTCACTGGAAAAAACGCCGCTGGCCGCCGTATTGAGGATGCTGAGACGTTGCCATTCGGTCTGATCATGCCAGAGTTCCGCTGCTTCCCGTTGCTTCAGCTTGTAGCTGGTAAAGTCGGCGAGCACCATCCACGGATCCTGGGGATGGGTGACAGCGTGGACGATGGGGTCGAAAATGCCCGGTTCGAAGGCGTTGAAATAACCGCTCTGTATGAGATCCATGACCCGTTGCAGGTCACGGTCCGCCTGTAGGTAAATTTGCGGGTTATAGTGCCCGCGCAGTTGGCTGACCTCCTGGGCATTCAATCCGAAGAGGAAAAAATGTTCGGGACCTACCGCGTCGCGGATTTCAATATTGGCGCCATCCAGAGTGCCAATGGTTAGTGCCCCGTTCATCATGAACTTCATGTTGCCGGTACCGGAAGCCTCCTTGCCGGCTGTGGAGATTTGCTCGGAGAGATCCGTCGCCGCGCAAATTTGTTCCATGAGAGAGACCCGGTAATCGGGTAGAAAGCTCACGCGCAACAAACCCTCGGTATCGGGATCGTGATTGATGACATGGGCAATGTTGTTGATGAACTTGATGGTGCGCTTAGCCATAAAATAGCCGGGTGCGGCCTTGCCCGCAAAAAGGACATTGCGGGGGGTCACCCCGGCCGCTTCGCCGCGCTTGATGCGATCATACAAGTGGATGACATGCAGAGCGTTGAGCAGTTGCCGTTTGTATTCGTGGATGCGCTTCACCTGCACGTCCACCAAGGCATCGGAGATGAAGGTGACGCCGGTATGCCGGTGCACGAGTGCCGCCAGCCGTTCCTTGTTAACGCGACGTACCTCTGCCCAGCGCTTGCGGAACTCCGCATCATCCGCTGCCGCTGCCAGGTCTCGTAAGCGCTCCAGGTCGTACTTCCAGTCGGGGCCGATGCGCTCGGTGATGAGGTCACGCAGCCCTGGGTTGGCCCATTGCAGCCAGCGTCTCGGTGTCACCCCGTTGGTTTTGTTGTTAAACTTTTTTGGCCAGAAACGGTGAAAATCGGCGAAAAGTTCCTCGCAGAGGAGTTGGGTGTGCAGTGCCGCGACCCCATTGACCGAAAAGCTGCCCACCACGGCGAGGTGCGCCATCCGCACCATCTGCTCGCCGCCTTCTTCGATAATGGATAGTCGCCGCAGCAAGCCGGTGTCACCCGGTGCGCGCCGCGCCACCTCTTGCAGAAAACGTCCATTGATTTCCAGGATGATTTCCAGAAGGCGTGGCAGGAGCTGGCGGAATAAACGCACCGACCACCGCTCTAGTGCTTCGGGCAATAACGTGTGGTTGGTATAGGCCATAGTGTGGCTGGTAATGTTCCATGCGTCTTGCCAATTCAGGTCATGCTCATCCATCAGCAGGCGCATCAGTTCCGGCACGGCGCAACTGGGATGGGTATCATTGAGCTGGAAGCAGTGATGTTTGGCAAAATCGCGGAAATTTTCGCCATGCACAGCAACCCAGTCGGCGACCACATCCTGAAGACTGGCGGAGGCCAGAAAATACTGCTGGCGTAAGCGCAATTCTTTGCCGTTTTCGCTGCTATCGTTGGGATAGAGCACCATACTGATGTGTTCTGCGCTATTTTTTGCCGCAACCGCCTCCGGGTAGGCGCCAGCGTTGAATTCGCCGAGATCAAAAATATCGGTGGCTGCTGCACGCCACAGGCGCAGGGTGTTGACCACGTCGTTACGATAGCCGGGGATGGGGATATCGTAAGGCACGGCGAGGACATCGTGGGTGTCGACCCAGCGCTGACGCATTTTCCCATGGGCATCGTAATAGGTATCGCTACGCCCAAAAAAATGG
>JAAOMR010000136.1 GCA_018853935.1 Acidithiobacillus ferrivorans | reverse complement strand
TCGAGGAATGCTGCATTCAGCATGGATTCACCTTGCTGGCTCTGGAAACGGATGTTGACCATGTACACTGCTTCGTATCCGCACCACCGAGATGGTCTCCGGCGGTTATTGTCGGATTGCTCAAGGGATATACTTCTCGCAAGCTGCGAGAACGGTTTCCCAAACTCAAGCGGCAATGCGGGGAAGAACAGTTATGGACGCAGGCCTATTATGTGGGCACCGCCGGAAGCGTGTCCGCCGAGGTGATCC
>JAAOMR010000135.1 GCA_018853935.1 Acidithiobacillus ferrivorans | reverse complement strand
CCGAGTGGCTCGCCGCCGTTTGCAAGAGCGCCGCCTCCGGCAGGTCGCCTGCGGCATCCGCGAGGGTTTGCAGGGCACCGCGATCCAAGCGTCCGTGCTGGGCGAGCTCCTGCACAAAAACGGTCCCGCGCAGAATGGTGCGGCGCAGATACCAGAACCGGTCGACAATAACGCCCAAGGCGACCACAAGAAGGCCGGCCAGCACATAAAGCACACCGTCGGAGTAATTGGCGAGGTGGATGAGGTAAGCAATATTCATCAATAAGACTCCTGAAATATCAGAAAGAAACGGCGCCGAAGCGCGCGCGGAAGAAGAAAAATTGGTGCTGGGGGTAGCGTCCTGCGCGACTTGTAGATGCGGCAGAACCCTTGGATGAATCGATAGCTGTTACCGGGCAGGAAGCCCGGGTAACCGACTCGAATGGTGCTTCCCGGTCAATCCAACTGCTTTCCGGCGGTTTGCCGGCGAGAACGCGAAGCGGAGTGAGTCGCTGTGTGCCCAAGGCGGCTTTACAACGATGCAGGCCACCGGCCCGAAAGCTCAACCCGGTATAGGCAGACAATCGATCAGGCAAGGCGTGGGCAATCAAAATGTGTCCCGCTCCGGCACACACCAACGGGAGTGCCGGGCTTTGTATTACGGCGTTCATGCGGCTACCTCTTTATATGCGCCGGGATGTATCCGACGACATCAAAAGTGGAGGTCTTTTGCCTCCTGGAATAGCCCCATGCTAACAGCCGAATATTGCATCCATGTGTCACTGAGGTGCTGATTTTATGACGTTGTTATGACATTTTTATGACGTTTTACGTATTCTTTGGTGGTGAAAAGCGGTATCCGAAACTGTGCACTGTTTCCAGCCAGCTTTTGGCACCAACACTTTCCAGAATCTTGCGTAAACGATAAATCTTGACCACCAGGGTATTAGGAGCGAGATAAGTGCCCTTACCCTCCCACAGGATGTCGGCGATCTGATCGTTAGAAATGACCTCGTCCGGATGGGTGGCGAAATAATAAAGCAGATAAAAAAGCCGTCGCGGCAGATGAATTTCCTGTCCCAATATCCAGACCCGCAGTGACACCAAATCGATGCAGAGGTTTTCCTCTTTAACCACCCGGGCAGGCGCCTGTGTGCGCAGCTTCTTGAGGAGACCGCAGACCTGAGCGGTTAAGATTTCCGGCCCCATACTGGCAGGGATATACGCCTGTGCACCTACTTCCAGAGCTGCTACAGCGTGTGTTTCTTCATGGTCTTCCTCCGCACTATTGCCGACCACCAGGAAGGGCAGATCGCCCGCACGCGGCGCGAATTGCAGATGCCGCACCCAGTCACTTGTCGTGGCAGACCATCCGAGCAGAACCAGGACTTCAGGGTCCCAGCGCCGCACCAGCTGCTCTGCTTTAGAGCGCTCCGTGATCCGTATTACCTGGCCGCCAGTGCGCTCCAGAGCCACTTCAACGGAGATGATCGTTTTACCGTTGGTCCGCGCATGCACCAGCAGCAGGATCCGTGGGCCGTGTGCTGATCCGGTCCGTTTCGGCAGGGCGGGTCGTGTCTGCGCAAACATCGCCGCACGTAGCGCATGTACCGCGTGCACAACAACGCTGTTTAATAATATTAATAACATAGTGAAAACTCCATGCGCACTGTGCACGCGACGCGCAGATGGAAGAAGCTCACCGAGCAATGTTGAGCAGGGGTGTCGCTGACACGGGGTTGGACTACGTGCGTGCCCGTGGACTGACTCATGCAGTTCTCCTTATGCGGGGCTAGATTGCGGCTCCGATTAGGATAACTGGCTTATGTGACATTAGTATGAAGGTTACATGACTTTTTTATGACAATGCATGCCGGTGGCACCTCAGTTCAGAGCATATGGCTACTCTCCTTGCGCCATAGCAGAGTTTTCCACAGCCATGTGTTTATCTGCAAATGCCCTGTTCGCCATCGCTTGTCGCCAACAAGCGACAGCCACACATAAGGACTAAATTTCTCTCATCCCCCGCTGGAAAGCACCAATTATAACTGGACCCAAATATATAAGCATTTACTGTGGCTGCGCGCAGATTATTTATTTTGTTGTTCTCAGGCGACGAAAAGGGCTGTGCGCCTATAGCCTCAATTAAGCCATTTTTACAGAAAATTAGTGATTTACAGCTCGTGGCATATAACTTGCTGGATCTATCTGCATGACTATCTGCAAATCAAAATTCAATATCCGTATCATCGTGCTTCCCCTGTGTTGTGGGGCGCTGCTCGCCGCTGTTGCTCCGGGTGCTGCAGCGATACCATTCGCTTTCAGTCAGGTGGTGCATGACGCTCATGATCTCGCTCAGAGGGCCTGGCATCCGCGCCCGGTGGAGGCCAGTAAAAGCCTGCGCCAACTAAGTCCGCAGGCATATGGGCATATACTCGATACTCATCCACTGTGGAAGCACGACGGTTTTCCCTTCGAAGTCTTATTTTACCCGTTGGGCGGCACCTTTGATCATCCCGTGCGCGTCAATGTGATTCGCAACGGTCAGGCGTATCCCATTCGCTATGATTCGAAGACCTTTTCCGTCGAAGGCACGCTGGCGAAAAAGGTCCATATCCCCAAAAATGGAGGCTATGCGGGTTTCCTTGTTAAAGATACGGGATATGCGCGGCGGCACGATGAATTTCTGTCTTTTCTTGGTGCGAGCTATTTTCGGGCGGTGAACAAAGATGCGATTTATGGCACCTCGGCACGCGGACTCGGGATTGACACCGCGCTGCCCTCCGGTGAAATTTTTCCGTATTTCCAGGAATTCTGGCTACAGCGCCCAAAGCCTGGCGTGCATCATCTGACGATTTATGCGTTGCTCAACAGTCCGTTGATAACCGGCGCCTATCGCTTTGAAGTTACCCCCGGCAAGAACACGCATATCCGCGTCCACGCGGTCCTGTATCCGCGCAAGAAGATTCGCCAGTTGGAAATCGCGCCGTTATCCAGCATGTTCTGGCATGGCCGTGGACGCGGTATTCGCGCTGGTGACTGGCATCCGCAACAGCATGATTCCAGTGATCTCATTATGGCCAACGGTGATGGCGAGTGGATTACCCGACCATTGAATAATCCACTGTATACGCAGGTCACACGGTATACCTTGGTGCATCCGCAGGGCTTTGGTTTGTTTCAGCAGGATCGGCGATTCACCAGTTATGAGGGAATCTACACGCAATATCAGAAGCGTCCGAGTGTCTGGATTCAGCCTTTGAACGATTGGGGAAAGGGGCAGGTAGAGCTGGTGGAATTACCTACCAATAACCGCAATCTTGACAATATCGTGGCATTTTGGGTACCGCAGCATCCGCCGCAACCGGGACAGGCCTTTTCCGTTAGTTATCGCCTGAATTTTTTGCGTGACGCCGCCAATCTGCCACCAGGGGGGCACCCCGTCGCGACCTATTTTGGGACCGTGCCGCACAGCGGTGGGAGCCGCCGTATTGTGGTAGATTTCGCGGGTGGCGGTTTAGGCCGACTCCCGGCGAACACCCCCGTGCAGGCGCATATTTCCGTGGGGCCGGGCACCCGTTTAATCCATTCCGCGGTACGCTTCGACCCGGCCAATCATCAGTGGCAGTGGCGGGCCCAGATCCTGCCGCCAGCGGATCATCCGACCAACGTCCGCGTCTTTCTGGAATCGCGTGACCACGCCCTCAGCGACACCTGGACCTATCTGCTGCAGCGCAGCAAGAAGTCTTAGGCGTCAGACAATAACAACCTGAATAAATCGTGCGGCGCGATGGTTTCTTGCAAGCCATTGCGCCGCACTCCCCGAAGTATGCTTCAGTCCCCGTTCGTCAACTGTTGCGTTGCGGAGCTGGGATTGATCTGCAAGCGATCCCCGCCGTGGGCATGTGCAAATGCCGGGGCGGTCAGGCCACCCATCAGGATAATGCCCCATACGACGGCAGCTCTGACCAGCCTTTTACCGCGTGCAGATGTACGACGTGCTGGCAAGACAAAAGTAGCTTTGAGGCTGTCACCTATCTTTGAAGCGACGGATTGCTGACTGAAAAAGTGCCGCAACGCATCTTGCGGAGAACGCAGAAACGGTTTTGAGGCCATCGACGAACGGCGAATCACCGGAACTTGCTGACGACGCAACCATGCCGCAGGATACTCAGCGTGACGCGTGGCGGGCAATGAGAGCGTCAGTCTCGCATGCAGTTCATCCCCCTCCGCGAGGGACCCGAGCGCGGCCTGTAGTGCAATGAATGCCTTACCATTTCCCGCGCCACTTGGCACCTGTGTAATTTCCTCTTCTACCCAATACCGCTGTGCGGGTGTCAACGCCAGGTGGTCCAGGTAGCGCTGCGTCAGGGCGGGTGTTGTGGTATGCGGGACTTCACCACGAAGTAGCGGTGATCTGGAAATGTTAACGGCATCAGCATCTTTAAACACGATAAAACTCCATGATTTGGCGGTTTTCCTAAACCATATGCCTGTAATGCAGCAGATATCGTGCCACCGCCGTTATCGGTTGTTTTTGGCGCTGTCAGCCCAATAGTTGACCATACTGAACCGTATTTTCGTCGCTCTAAGGCAACAAAGCGAAAGTGATCTGTGGCGACACGCGAAATGAAGATCATCAATAGCATGGAATTAAAAGCTATTGTTTATTGGTCCGTTGTAGAGAGATCGCGACATCCGGCTCTTCCGTCGCCCAATAACGACATTCGCCACCCTTTCATCTTCGGATGGGAACTACGTGGCCTTTTCAAAGCGCAGCGCTGCCGAATTCAGGCAATAGCGCAGCCCCGTCGGTGCCGGACCATCGGGAAATACATGCCCCAGATGGCTATCACAACGGGCGCAGCGGATTTCCGTGCGGACCATACCGTGACTGGCATCGCGAATTTCGCGGAGGTGGTCGGGCGCATAGGGCTCCCGGAAACTCGGCCAACCGGTCCCCGACTCAAACTTGGCTGTAGAACGAAACAGCGGTAGGCTGCATAACGCGCAGACGAAAGTCCCATCACCCTTTTCATGCAGCAGTCCACCGCAGAAAGGCGGCTCCGTACCATGCTCAAAGAGCACATGACGCACCTCGGCAGACAATCCCCGCGCCATTTCTGCACGTTTATCAGCCTCAATCGGGGTTAGATCAAATCCCACAGATGAACAGATCATCGCTATAATCTCCTTCAAATATTACGCAACAATTGCGGAAAATGCGCATGCAGCTTTTCCACTTTCGGTAGCGCCACCGCACAAATATAGGGTTGATCGGGATGCCGGCGGGCGTAATCCTGATGGGTGTCTTCGGCGGGATAAAAATGCGTCAATGGCGTGATTTCGGTGGCGATGGGCGCCGCAAAAACACCCGCCTGATTGATCTGCGCCACATAA
>JAAOMR010000134.1 GCA_018853935.1 Acidithiobacillus ferrivorans | reverse complement strand
CTCGAAAAATTACCCACCTGGCCCAACAAACGGCTCCACGAACTTTTACCCTGGAACTGGAAAAAAACTGCATTAGCCTGATCGGCGCCAATCCGCAAGGGTGGGTTGCTTAGACGCTTACGATCATCGGCCGCATTTCTACCGCATCGACAAATCGCTTACGCCAGTAATGCAGGGTACCTACGGCGATTCCTTCCTGCGCGCAGTAATTCTTGACCGACAATCCGCTCGTCAGAAACCCGTCTACCCGCCGCCGCCAATAAGCCGCTTTCTCGTCCTTCGTCATATCCATCCCTCCTCGCTGAATGCGGATCAGGATCGGCCAGGTCAGAAAATATTGGAAGGTGGGTTGCTTAGACGCTTACGACCATTCTGCACATCTGAAAAATCCAGAATACAACGCCGCTCAGTTACCGCTTACTCTTGACCGACAATCCGCTCGTCAGAAACCCGTCTACCCGCCGCCGCCAATAAGCCGCTTTCTCGTCCTTCGTCATGTCCATCCCTCCTCACTGAATGCGGATCAGGATCGGCCAGGTCAGAAAATTTTGGAAGGTGGGTTGCTTAGACGCTTACGATGCGCGAATCGTCGAGCGGCGACAAGTATTTGACGTGCCGGTGGCGCATTCCCACGTGATCGAACATCGCACCCTGAAATTGCGCTACCCCTATGGTCGGGAACATATCAGCACTTTGCCCTCCCAAGCGGCGGATGAATCGTGCCAATCAGGAAAATTTTGTCCAAGCCATTATCTGTCCACTTGGTTGACATATAGAATTCATCAGGTATGCTTTGTCGCCGTTAAATAAACGATTCGCTCATTATCGAGGATCGCCTTGGATTCTACTGCTGGGCGTATCACAGACTCAAACAGTTTCTGTTCATCCATACTGAATGATTGTTCCATGACTTGTTTCGGTGACGGAGCAAGTGGGTGCGGTGAACGGCCAATGAACTCATCCCAAGAGTTTATTATTGATCTATACACGTCGATATGCAATTCTAGGTGAACCTCATGAAATCCAGCTTCCTGTACCATGCGCAGCAGATCACGCTCGGAGAAATTGCAGAATGGTGTATGCTTCATCTGGTCTTGATTGCTGGGAAATTGCGCTGATTTCAATCGGTAAATCAGATTGATAACGTTGTTATGTGCTGTTTCTGGATTGGATTCAATGACCGCACGCAGAGCGCTAACAGCGAGAGCTTCGTCCTGAAATACGGGCTCCGCAAACGATATTTTTGCACCCGGTTTGAGTACTCGCCAAAACTCGCTCAGCGCCGCTGGTTTGTTGTGAACATATGTGAGCGCTGAGCGGGTGGCAACAACGTCAACACTTTGGTCCGCAATATCTGTAAGATTTTCAGCTGAAGCAATAAAAAATGTACACTGTTCACGTATATTTTCATGGATACATTTTTCCTCCGCAATCTTTAGTAGACGTGCAGAAATATCCGTGAAGATGACGCGCAGTGTAGGTCCTGCGCGTTTTATTCCTCGCAAGCCCAAAAATCCGTCTCCGCAGCCGACATCCACAAGTGTCATCCCCGGCTGCAATTGCGCAGCATCGAGCACGCGGTCCGCATAACGCTCAACTTCGGCCATGATGCGCTGCTTGAATTCAAGGCTGCCAGCATTTCGTCGATGCAGAATCCAGTCAGCCCAAAGATCATGTTCCTCATTGTTGGTGCTTGTTTCAGATATATACATGATCCTCGCCATTTAACTAGTCTAAATATGATTGGTACTAGCAGCTTGTCGAAATGAGCTCACGCAGCCACTTCCGCCCTGGGTTTTAAAACCGATTCAAGCATTATCCTCTATCTGGTGCATATTTTGCCGCATCATTTACGTATTTAAGTCGTGCATGATATTGCTCCACAGACCCAATAACCAGAAATATAAATATCTATATATTATTATACTATAATATGCCTCCACGCCAGCTGCCGCCGTAGTATTCGATGATCTGGGTCACAGAGAGGGTCAGGTCGGTGGTGAAGAAGTCCACCGACTTGGTTCTGCGGAATACCCATATGCCGAAAGGTCCAGTAGACAATGCCCCCCCCCGCTAGAGAGGGGTTTTCTTAGCAACGCCAATAACTTATCGCGCTTCACTACTTTTGGCTGCCCCGCCCTGCCCTAGCTCAAGACGATAAATCCAGGCTATCAACTCCGCAACCGTGAGATAAAGTTGAGGCGGGATTTGGTCGTCCAAGTCGACTTGCATTAGCAGCTGAACCAGTTCGCGGGATTCATGAACATAAATACCGGCCTCTTTGGCTTTAGCGATAATTTGGTCGGCCACGTAGCCGTTTCCTTTGGCGACAACTTGCGGAGCTTCATCGCCGTCCTGGTATCTTAGGGCTACTGCAGACTTGTTGCGCAGGTTTTGTTCCATTACAGGGGCTCCTCCTCCATCGGCGACACGGAACATTGTGTCACATGCAGTCCAGCAGCACCCAAAGCAGATTCCAGTTTCAAACGCTCCGCATCGAGTGTGGCATATTCCGTACCCTGTATGTGGAGAACCAAGTCATTCCCCGTGATGGCCATCCTTGCGGAAACTGTTCCCATCTGCGGTAGCTGCAGCGTAATCGTGCTGACCCAATGCGCCTGCTCATCCTCATGGGATGGCGATTGGGGTGCTTCATCTTCTCGTCTTTCTGCTTTCTGAACAACTAATTGTGCTGCCTGACCAGGCCAAATAGACCCAGTCCAAGCCACTTGCTGATGCGTTAGCACCTGCAATTGCTGGCCAATCAGGGATGTCATTGGACCACTCAACATTTGTAGTCCGGTGGGAAGATTCTGTGCCGTTTGAGGGGATGCCACCGACTCCAATTCTGCCATTTGTTGGTAGATATCTGTGATGCGCCCCCCGAAAGCATTATTAGCAGTCTGAGTTGCGTAAGGTCGAACGCTAGCATTGGTAGCGGCATCCGTCACCTTACTCTGCCTCAAATTGGAAGTTTGCTGCGTGGTAGTTGTAGTCGTTTCTATCTGTGTTGCCGTCGGTGCTTCCGCCATGCTTTGTATTCCAGGCGCATTCCCTGTCGTTTGCAGGATGAGCGGCACCTCTGTCTGTGCAATAGCCTGTGCCAAACCGGGTGTGCTAAGAAGACTCGGGAAGGACGTTAATGACACCTGTGGCTCTGTTAATATGGCAGCGAGTGGCAATCTCCCAGCCACCCAGGAAGCTAGGTGGCTCTCATAAAAGAGGCCGCTGTTACGGACCATGTTTTCTAGGCTCTGGGCAATCTGCACGGTAGGCACGGGCATATGGGCCGCAATCGCAAGGCTGTCAGCATTCTGGATAACTCCCGCGTTGAGCGTTTCCACCCCGATGGTTTGCTGCTGGATATCGCTCAATACTTTGGCTGCAGGGGACAGCACAAGTTGAATTGCCACCGATTCAGTGGCCCCTTGAAACAGAAATCGGGGAACAGGAGTTTGTTCTGGTGTACCGAGAGAGGTGGGTGCGGATGTCGTCGAAAAACCTAGAAATCGTAAGGTAATGTGTTCCCCTGTCGCCGTTGCTCCTGGCAAATTCATCAGAAACCGGGTCTGGCCCATCTGAACCAAGGTTTTCCCTTGCGCAGTCCGACCCAACACGAAGACCTGTACCGATTGTCCCGGGCGCAATGCCAAAGTTTCCAGGCTGAAATTGTGGGTGCCTTGGAAGGCTGCGGGCGCTTCTGACAGGGTGGAAGGCGACAAAAGGCTTTCCAGCTGGGCGGCATGCATATTTGATAGAGGTAGGTCGGCCATTATGTCTCTTAGTATTGCATGCATAGACTTGAGTAGGAATTAAAACTTATTCAAGCTGGCAGTTAAGCAATTCAGAAAGCTCTACCCTCCTTTGCGCCGAAGTTGATATAATGAAAAATAGGATTATAACCAGCCAATCTCACATCAGGATGCAATTGCAAATACCTACTTGGCTCGAAACCACGGGGTAGATATAGGCGATATCTATCTGCCCTATAATGGGTCAATTTTTGCTTCAAATCAGCAGAAGTGGAGATTAGTTCTTTTTGTTCGAATGCAGCTTCTAGTTTCTCAAAAAGAGTAGATTGTAAGGCGCTTGCATTCCATTCTTTAATACGGTCACGCGCCGCAGCCCCTATTTTCTTGCGCAAGTCACTATCGTTAATCAGTAAAGCCATCCACTTGGCGGCTTCATTAATAGATGGGTCTGCCCACATCGCATCAGAGCCCACAGCTTGGGGATGATATGCCGAATGCATTGAACCATCAGATGATGTCAAACTACTGTGGACGAGGCATGCACAACGCGAATCCATAAAACTCATATTCCCAGACCATGCAGTAGCAATAACTGGCATCCCAAGTGCCATAGCCTCAAACATGCCGAGACCGAAACCTTCCGCTCTATGCAACGAAACATACACATCGCAAGCTCGATATAGGGACAAGACTTCATCATAATCCATATTCTTGCTTACAATCATAATTCGATTATATTTAGCAACCAGTTGCTCTAATTCATACAGTCTAGACAGAGCAGATTCAGTGACAACCATGTTTGTTTTTATGATCAACCATGCCTTTTCATTGTCACAAAGACTATCAACAAAAGCCCGGATAACACCATTAATATTTTTTCTATAAATATCACTGTACAGGTCAAAACTACAAATAAATATAACAGTATCATCAGGCAGCGCATATTCGTTACGAGCGACTGCCTTTACGTCTGGCACATCCATTGGTATAAAGCATTCAATTGGCAATGGCCCGGGGCAGGAAGAAGAAAATATATTAAATATCATCTGTGATGGATACAAAATAACATCCATCATCTGCATTGTTTCAAGATACATGCAGGGTAAAACTGAGAGCTCCCAAAAAGTCAGCGCCACATTAAATCTATCGGCCACCTTTGCATCACCGAAAAACTGTCCATTATTAACATAACGTAGACGATCTAAATCATGCGGAGGTAAAATAAAAAGATTAATATCGTACGGCAACATGCTCACTTCAGGTACTGTTAAATTAATATAATCAGCATACTTTCCTGTCCGCCCCAAACCGCTATCAACATCGAATAAAGAAATAGATATATTGGAATTAATTGCATGAGCGATGAAGTAACGTGAATAAACCCCCAACCCAACATCACTACTTGCATAGCAAATAATATTAATTTTCATGTTGACAACCTTGGATATTTCCACGACCGGCCTATCGTGCCTAATACAAAGTCTTCAGCGGCTGGGGTGTTAGCTTTGTCAGCACATCGCGGGAAAAAATCATTACATTCAGAAAAAAAATGTCCATTTTTTTTCAGATAGGTTACTTCAAGCACATCGGGTAGTGCGATTCCATTTAAAATACCAATCCCACCATTATTATTACCATGCACATGCACCACTTGATGTGTTCTATTTACGTTGTCTAGTGCGGCCATCATATGGCCAAGCTTTTCAGGATGAACCAGACTGTGAATATCATGAAATTCAACAACAATCTGATTAAACGAATCCATCTTACAGGCTTCTATATTATTCAGAACATTCCATTCACCACCTTCAATATCAATGTTTAATATTAAACCAGAGAGACCTGAATGTTTATTACTTTCAATCGCTTCACCAATTGATAGCAACATTTCATCATCTCCGCCGCCAACTGCGGAAAGACCTTTTTTATGGAAATGAACATTGATATTATTACAGGGTGTATTTTCAATGGTATGGTCATATTGGTATATTTGGCAACCGCGCAGGAGTAAATCATTATCCCATGAAACCTCTGCACCAATCCCAAAATTGTAAACAATTACATTATTAAGTCCTTCATTTATCATGACATAACCCCCGTCACCATCATGGCCGACTCTAATTAAGTTGCACCCGACAACTTCCATTGGTGCAAGAGCCGAAAGGAAACGAGATACTTGATTGATGTCAGCGCACGGCAAAATAATTGGCATCTTCCGAGCAAACCAATCCAAACGACCAGATAAATTTTGTATTGACTGAAATAAGAAATTAAAGTTTTGATTGATTGATTGCCTTTCACCGTCATTCATCTTCAACTCCAATTAGAGCTTTATTAATAATGGGCTGTGTCACTTTTTGAACTTTTTTACAAACGACTCAATCTCTACAGCATACTTATCCTTTTCCGTCAGCATGGCCTGTCCGTACGCAAACAGGGCGCCATTCACGTAAATCGCATAAGGGGTATCCGGACCTCTGTCCAGTTCGATGACTGATCCTTGCGCCAATTGCAAAATATTTTTTAGCGCCATCTGGGCACGCCCGACTTCTACGGACAGTCGCACTGGTGTACGGCATACCACATCCAGGGAGGGGTCGTGTATTTCGCCTACCATACCTCGCGGATTGCCGCCTTTCGGGTCCTCGCGCTCCGCCCGAGTCTTCGCATCTGGTGTCGGCTTAGCGTCGCCTTTTTTAACAATATCTGAGGTAAGTGAACCCGGTTTTGCCACAACAAGTCTCCCGATGAAGTTATTCGACCGTAAAGCCTAAACGTGGGGCTAAATACTCCCACAATTCACGAATCTCCGCAGTGGATCGACTGTTAGGAAACAACTCCATAACTGTGCGTCCATCGATCATTGAACTCGCGAAGTCGGTGCGTTGGTGCAGTGTTACCGGTGCCACGGTGCCATGTTGTGACAATGCCACAGCGGCTTCGCCGGTAATTCGCGCTCGGTTGGCTGCCCCATTAATCACAAAGATGATGCGCTTGCCGGTTGCCTCGGCCATATTTACGGTAGATCCCACTGCACGTAGATCATGAGGACTCGGACGTGTGGGAATCAATACCAAATCCGCTTCTGACATCACTGCCTGAATCGTCTGCGTTACAGCGGGAGGTGTGTCGATAATGACCAACGCTACCCCCTTATCCTCCAGCCCTTTCAAAAGCGTTTTTAACTGGCTGATTTTTGTTTTCACAAAAAAGGGCTGCTCCGCTTTCCGTACATTCCACCATTCAGCTAATGACCCCTGAGGGTCAGCATCGACTAAGGCGACGGGCCCAATGTTTTGCAGCACGGCCATGACTCCTAAATGACCAGACAAAGTCGTTTTACCCACCCCACCTTTCTGACTGGCCACCACCAAGGTATGCATTGCCACAGTATGAACTACTCCGAACTAAATTAAGCTTTAAACTGAGTCACGAGCGCCTGCAGCCTTTGTGCAGAGGTTTTTAACGTCTCTGTCTCCGCCTGCGTGCCCTCTACCGTTGTAAGAATATCACCTACTCCTTGCACAATGGCAAGAATATTATCGGAAGCAAGAGTACTCATGCTTTGCTGGTTTTTCACGGTTTCGTTAATGACTGAGACTGAGGCGACGACCGCATTCATTGCCTGGAAAATTGCTGTCATCGCCTGTTCTGCGTCTTTACGCTGCCCGTAGCCTTTTTGTATCTCATCACCGCTGCGTTCCATGACCCTGACGGCAGCCGCAGCCTGGCGCTGGATGTCATGCACTCCCAGACCAATCTCCTCTGTTGCAGCCCGTGTCTTCAATGCGAGATTCCGCACTTCATCTGCAACCACAGCAAAGCCACGACCAGATTCGCCTGTTCGCGCTGCTTCTATCGCCGCATTCAAAGCCAGTAGGTTAGTTTGGCGTGCTATTTCCTTTATAGTTTCTACGAGGTCCCCGATACGCTGTCCAGCACCGTCCATATGAATGACTGCTGTCGCGGCGCTCTCCATAGACTGTTCTATGGCTCCTGCCGTGGCTAAACTAAGCGCTATAATCTGCCCACTGGATTGAGTCTGAGTCTGCGCCGTTTCAGCTGTCTCCACCATGCGGCCTGTCTGCTCCGATATTGTTTCGGCCGCCTGCGCTAACGCACGGATACCGATCTGCACTTGCTGGGATTGCTCGCGATTGGTGTTTACTGCAAGAAGGGCCTGCGCCATGGCCGTACCCAAGTGATCGCCAATCTCCACCTGCTCTTGCGACGCATCCTGTATTTCCCGTGTCATCTGTTGTAGGTGCTGGCTCATGGCATTGGTTGCCCCTGCAATCTCTCCAAGTGCATCGGTGGACTCCACGGGCACATGGACCCTGAAATCCCCTTCGGCTACGGCACGAATGCAATCCCGTACTCGGTTTAGACGATGAATAAGACCGCGCACGATAGCCGTACTGAATAGCAGCACCACCCCGACCGACAGGATACCCATAACTATCAACACCCAGTGTACGACATTATAATATCTATGCGATTGTGTGGCGCTCTGATAGAGCGTTTGCCGCTCACGCTCGATGGTGTCTCCTAATTGCTGATGCAAAGGTTCATAATAATGAACCCTGAGCTGACGAAAGGCGTGTCCTGCGGTATGCGGGTGTCCCGCCTCAACCATGGTGATAAGATCCGCAATGACTGGACCCATGGAGGCCATTTCAGTGATCACCTGGTGTGCTACATGCGTGCCTACAAACCCACCCAAACTCTGTAAATCTGCAGCATCCTCGTTCACCCGCGATTCCTGCAGTCGAATTTGCGCAATGCGTTTTTGTGCCCCCAGAATAGTACGGTCATCACAAGCAAGCAGATGTGTCTGCAAAATGGCAACGCTAAGCGCGTTGTTCATCGCACTTAAAGTCGCCAGCCTCTCCCCTGCCTGTACACTATTATGCGCACCCAGATTCACTCCGTAGAGGCAAGTCACTGCTACCACCGTTCCAATGCTCATTGCGCCAACTGCAAATGCTTGCAACAGGTAAATCTTAGTAGAAAATGACCAACGGTTAAATACCCCCAGAGTACCCTGAAGCATTCCCCCTCCTCCCGTGCGAGCTGCCTATGCTTTACAAAGCACACCCATATAGTTTTATTGCCAGTTTTGGTGGCTTTTTAATCCATGCTTAGGTTAGAATACTGCTGGTGCGGTAGCCGTCATCAGCCCCTTCTCCACATCTCAGTGTCTAGAAATCGCCAACAGCGGGCTGTGTGCCTATTTCAGGTTGTACGGCCAACCCAGCCTTGCCCATTAACATGCTGATACTTTCGCTCTCTCGCGCCGTCGTATCTGCATCCGACGCACTGCGCACCATGAATTGAAGAAGCTCTGCAACACCAGGTGTATCTGGTGCATCACGCCAGTGTAACAGCGCAGCAAGGTTGTGTTCTGTCGCTTGGGCCGCAGCATTGGCGTTACCCAATACTTCAGCTATGGACTCCATCACTTCCTGTTCTTGCGCCAAGTGCTGCAAACTTTGCTGAACACCCTGTTCTACTTCATGAGCCCCATCCACTATCGCCCGCGTGATGGCATCAATTTCTTGCGCCATCGCTATGGATCGCTCCGCAAGTTTCTTCACCTCATCTGCCACCACAGCGAAACCCCGACCATGTTCCCCTGCTCGCGCTGCTTCTATGGCAGCATTAAGCGCTAGTAAATTGGTTTGCGCAGAAACCGCCTTCACCTTGGCGGTCAAAGAAGCAATGGAATGCGTATGCACGGTAAAACCTTTAATAAGTCCATGCATATGGCGAATCGTCTGTTCAACCAGATCCATTTCACCAATCATCTCAGATAGATGTGCATTGCCTTGCTGAACTTGCATCACGGTTTCACGGGAAAACCGCATATTATCTTCTGTTTTGTCTAATGTATTCTGCACCTGTTCCAGGAGTGTTGCCACCCTCTGTCGCAGTTCCTGCGTATTAAATAGATTGATAGAACATGCTCTCTGCTGTGCGTCAGTCAAAACCGAAAAAGCTTGCTCAAGCACGTCTTCCAGTTGGCTCTCACGCTGGTAACGTAGTTCCAGAGCGGCTTTCAACGGGTTCCATTTGTACGCATCATTACTTCCCTCCAATGCGCGCTGCAAGGGTTGTATGTCTCCACCGATGGCCGAAAGCAACTGAGGAAACCAGTCGATAACCGTGCCGTTCGACTTTGCCAGCTTGTCCTGTTGATTGAGGCTCAACCCGCTGTCTCCATGACACGAGAAATCGCTCTGGCCAGCTCTTCTGGTGAAAACTTAGGCACAAAACCATCAGCGTTTACGCTCTTAGCGTGAGATTCATTAGCGGAACCCGACAAGGAAGAGTGAATCACCACGGGCACTTCTCGCAGCAAGTCGTGGCTTTTGATGTTTCGCGTGAGCATAAAACCATCCATCTCCGGCATTTCTAAGTCAGTAAGCACCAAGGCAACCTTGTTTTTTACAGGGATATTTGCAGCCTGCGCTTCTGCCGCCAGTAATTGCAATCGTTCCCAAGCTTCCTTGCCGGTTTTGGTACCAATAAAAGGTAGGTTCAGATGATGTAAGGTTTTCTCTATTTGCGAACGGGCTACGGCCGAGTCATCGGCATACACAATAACCGAGCCATGGGGAATTTGTATGATCGGGCCATCCACCATCTCATCCCCCGTACGGAAACGAGCCGGCAACACAATACGTAGAATCTGTTCTACATCCAGAACTAGCGCCATCCGACTGGTAGCATCATCTTCATCCAGCCGTGCTAGGCTGGTCACCAGTCCGCCACTCGCCACCCCTTCGGCCGAAACAACTCGACTCCAGTCTAGTCGCATAATTTCTTCGACATCCTCCACAGCAAATCCCTGCACGGAGCGTTCATACTCAGTGACCACGAGAATATTTCGCTGCTCTGTCCGGCAGCCGACGACGGCGGGCAAGTCGATAACCGGGATAATCTGACCACGAATATTGGCGACCCCCATCACATATTGAGGAGCCCCAGGCATCGGTGTAATGACGGGCATCACCAGGGCTTCCCGCACCTTGAAAACATTGATACCAAAAAGTTCCCTCCGCCCAGATTGTGCATCCTCACCCAGACGAAACAACAAGAGCTCGAACTTGTTGGTTCCAGCGAGCTTAGCCCGCTCATCGACTTCCTTCAATACCGATGCCATATATCCCTCCTCAATGATTCGGGGCAGCTTCGCCGCTCACCAGATGATACAACAAAACAACTTACGAGGAGACGGAATATAATCACAAATCGCGCATGGCGATGCTTTGTCATGAGGCGGCTTTTGTTCAGTTATATTTCAGCCTCTAAGATTTCCTCCTTGCCTTTTTTCTTAGGCAAATAATAGCTTGTCAACAATTCCTTCAGCTCGGTCGTATTAGTACCTCGTACAATACCCATAAGCCCATCCACAAAAACATTACGGGCAACGACCCTCTCTGCCACAACCCCGCGCAAGCGATTTGCCGTAGGTATGCAAATCACATTAGCAAATATTAATCCATAAATCGTGGACACAAAGGCGGCAGCAATACCTGTACCCAGCTGTGAAGGCTCATTCAGATGATGCATCACTTCAATCAAACCGGTTACCGCCCCCATGATGCCGAAGGTCGGGGAATAGCCCCCCGCCGCTTCATACATGGAGGCTGACATCAAATCGATTTCCGTTTCAGTATGCAGACGTAATCGGAGCGTTTTTAGAATTACCGTTGGCTCCAGACCATCAACGGCCATTTGAAGACCCTTACGAATAAAGGGGTCCTCAACCCCATCTATCAATGCATCCAGAGACAACATACCGTTCATTCGCGACTGTTTGGCCCAGCCTACCACTTCATCAATAAACGCTTCTGGTTCATAATGAGGCGGTTTCAATGCCCAACGTAGCATCGTCAGGCCATTACGCACCACGCGCCAGGGAAATTGTACCAATACGGCACTACTGGTACCGACCACTACAATCAGAAAAGCCGCAAGATTCACAAAGGCAATAGGGTCAGTGCCATCCACCATGGCAGCACCAATCAGTGCCATGAACCCTCCTACCATACCTAATGGATAGAGTAATTCGAACTTCCCACCTGCCGATGGTTTTGCTTCCTCGCGCATTCCTTCTTCTATTTCTGCGGCCATATCTTCCTCTTGATTTACTGAAGCATGAGTTTCGTCACATAAATCTGACGAACTGTGGCGAAATAGGGCTTTCCGGGAAGGACACTATTAATAGCCTTGGTAAGCACCACATGCATTTGAACGCGAGTGGTGGCAGAGGTCACCACTTGCCGGAGATTCTTCATAGACAATAAGGCATCCAATACCGCAGCGCGCATCTGCGGTGTATGGGCCTTCTGCCATTGGGCTGCTATGGCTTGCGCACTCTGTACGGAAACAGTCATACCCACAACAAGATAATGGCTCATCCCATGTTTACCCATGACCGTAACGACAAAAGAACCTAATGGCATACTCTGAAGATTGCTATGCGGGTTAACCGGCAATGGATGTTCTTGTCTCATCCACCAATACCATCCTCCCCCGCTAGCCCCGAGCACGATGAGTAGCCCGAGAATCAACAGTAACAATTTCTTTTTGTTCATGAAATCTCCGCTATGCTTTTGACTTGACGTATTCCTGGAATTTCTGCAATCCCCGCTACGGGCAAATCAATGCCCGATGCATACAATGTGCGACTGAGATAAAAGCGCAATATATCCCGCACGACCAAAATGGGCTTCTCTCCCTGTCCCTGCATGCTCTCCACCGCCTTGCGTGCGGACTGTACCAGGTGCAGTAAAACCCCAGGCTCAACTCCTGGAGCGCCATCCTTGGGGGCAGCTTGTACCGCATCGATAAGTAGCCGTTCCGCCGCTGCTGACAATACCGCAACCGGTATGGGATTTTTATCGGTTAGGCTACTCAATATCTGCGCAGACAATCGTTGCCGAACCAGTGCCACATTACGTTCAGTACTGTTTTCCTCGCGCCCATCCTCAGCTAAAGCTTCCAGAATAGCATCAAAATCCTTGAGCGAAACCTTCTCAATAACGAGTTCCCGTAATACCCGAGTGAGGCCGGGAATAGAAATAACACGTGGCACCACGGATTCGACAAGTCGCGCATTACGGCTGGTTGCCAAGTCCAGCAGTTCCTGGGTCTGACGCAGTCCGAAGAGCATTTCGCGCTGCTCCTGCATGACTTCGTGCAAGTGCGTCGTCACGACCGTTGCCGCATCAATGACAGTGTAACCCAGTAACTCGGCATCCTCGCGCTGTTCATCCCTAATCCAATAAGCGGTATTCCCAAAGATAGGGTCAATGGTGCGCCCCCCTTGCAATGCCGCCAGATTCGCTTTTCCTGCCACAGCCATATATTCCCCTACCCTGACCTCGCTAAAACCAGCCTGCACCCCATGCACCTGGATTCGATACCCTCCCGGCCGCAAGGTCAAATCGTCCTGAACGTGTATGGCGGGGAGTAAGAATCCCAATTGTTCACTGACACGACGTCGGAGTTGATTCAATCGTTTCTGCAAATCTCCCCCTTGCGTCACTAAGGGTATTAATGCATAGCCCACATCTAGCGAAAGCGACTCCGTAGGCTTGAGAATTTTACTGTCAATCACTTCCGTAACGGCGGCGCCTTCAGTTGCACTGGCTTGCGCAGTGGTGCCCGCCGGGTCTAATGCATGTTTTTTCTGGAGAGTCAGATAGCGCCAGAGCGCTCCGGTCAAAACCGCATAAAATAGGAAAGCGGCATGAGGCATTCCAGGAATAACACCCGTCAGGGCCAGTGTGACCGCAGTAATCAGCAATCCGCGCAAGTTTAAGGTGAATATCTGCTGGGCGATTTCAGGGCCTACTTCACCGTCATTACCACTACGACTTATGAGCAGGCCGGCAGCCATGGAAATAATCAGTGAAGGAATTTGCGCAACCAGACCATCCCCGATGGACAGCAGGGAATAGGTTTTAAACGCTTCGGTCAACGACATGCCATGTTGAAATACGGCGATAATCAAGCCACCAAGCAGATTGATGGCAATGATGATAATGGCGGCGATGGCGTCCCCGCGGACAAACTTGGAGGCACCGTCCATGGAACCGTAGAAATCCGCTTCGGCGGCAATCACCCCGCGTCGATGACGCGCCTCATCCTGGGTAATCATCCCCGCATTCATATCCGCATCGACTGCCATCTGCTTACCTGGCATGGCATCCAGGGAGAAACGCGCACTCACCTCAGCAATTCGGGTCGCGCCCTTCGTCACCACGACAAAATTAATAACCACCAGGATCGCGAAAACCACCAAACCCACCACATAGTTTCCGCCCACCACAAAACGCCCGAAACTCTCGATAACAATACCTGCGGCTGCATCGCCGTGATAACCGTCGAGCAAAATAACCCGTGCGGCAGCCACATTCAACGCCAGACGCAATAAGGTGGTCAGAAGCAAAATGGTGGGGAAAGCGGAAAAATCCAGTGGATGCTGGACATGTAACGTGGCAAACAATACCAATAATGCAAAGGTGATATTAAAGGTGAACAGAATATCCAACATGATGGGTGGCATTGGCACCACAATCATGGCCAGAATCAGGATTAGAATTAGTGGACCTAGTAGCGCCGTCCAGCGATTAGGTTGCTTTGTTATCGTTTTTCCCATGGGAGCATTAACGGACACGTGTGGCTCCCGTATCGATCTCATCAAAAGAATCTGGACTCACCCATTGTGGCGGTGGAGGTGCTGATCCCATCCGGGCGCGTTGTAACTGTTCGATATAGCCTAAAACAATAGCAACGGCTTCATATAACCGTTCTGGTATGGCATCTCCCACTTCTGTTTGCCAGTACAATGCTCGTGCCAAGGGAGGGGCTGGTAGAATAGGTATGCTGTGTTCATGCGCCATCTGGCGAATACGCGCTGCCATTAGCCCTGTCCCTTTGGCAACCACCTGGGGCACGTCATCTGAAGTTTGTTGATAACGCAGAGCCACGGCATAAGCCTCGGGATTGGTCACCACTACAGAAGCCGTTGGTACGTTACGCATCATACGCATCTTGGCCATGCGGCGGCGCAGCGCCCGAATACGGCCTTTTACTAGTGGATTACCCTGCATATCTTTATGTTCGTCTTTCACTTCCTGATGGGTCATCATCATCTTGGTTTGATGCATTTTCTGCTGCATAACCACGTCAAATACGCCCGGAATAAACAACAATAGGCCAAATACCCAGAAATCGTCCGCAAGCAACCCCATTCCTTGCGTAATTGCGGCCTGAGGACCCAGAAGGAGCAAATCTAACCATTCAAGCTTCTGACCCCATAATAACAGCGCCATTGCGCCACCTAAAACCATCGTTTTCAGGGCATCCTCCAGCAATACCATCACACCTTGGCGTGTGAAGGGTTTTTTAAGTCCCTGTGCCCAGGACAAACGTTGCCAATCCCACAGCTTGGTAAGTGTAAACACCCAGCCGCCGATCGCCATGGTCGAGGCAATAGCCAAGACCAATGCCACGATGCTCACCAGCACCAATGCCCAAACAGCCACTTGCATATCGCTGAGCAATTGTCGTTGAAAATCGTGCATGTCAAGCAAATTCTGGGCCGTAATAGCGGGGGACAAGGAAATCAGCAATGCATTATAGACTTCTCCGCCCAAGAAACTGGCGAGCTTCACGATAACTCCCGAAGTGCCCGCCACAATGGCTGCAGCGGTAAAATCTGCAGAACGCACTACGTCCCCTTTTTGACGCGCGTCATCCAGACGCTTTTGTGAGGGCTGTTCAGTTTTATCTTCTTCGTCAGCCATCAGTCAAAAAAGCTCCAGAGCCAATGCGAAGATGTGCGAGGTTGCTCGTGGCACCCAAGGGAGAAGCCAATATAATCCTACCAAACCAACCATAATCATTACGGGAAATCCTACAGCAAATAAATTTACTTGTGGGGCGACACGCGCCACTACGGCCATACCCAGATTTACCACCAGTAACATCAGAACTACAGGTAGTGCCAGAAGCACGCCACCAGTAAAAATTGCCTGTCCAAAATTAGCAAAAGCCAGCCAGTTCCAGTCGGGGAATGTCGTCCCTACGGGGAAGACCCGAAAACTCTCCGCCAGCACGTTCAGCATGGCAGTAACACCCCCATCAAAAATAAGGAGGATCACCACTGCGAACCCCATGATTTCGGAGACGGTAGATACCGGCGTGCCATACTGCGGCGAAATAGTCGTTGAAAACCCTAATCCCATAGTCAGCGCCAGCCAATCCCCGGCAAGTTGCACCGTGGAGAGTACCCCCTGGAAAACCAGACCGATACTCAGGCCAATCAACAGTTGGACGAAAACAATCACAATGGCTGCGCCCAGTCCAGGCCATAACGGAATCGTCGGCAACGTCGGCAATAAACACCACGTCATCGTCATTCCTATACCTACCTGAATATAATTGGGGATCCAGGTCGAGGAGAACACCGGTGCGCTAGCCACAAAACCCAGCACCCGAACCATAGGCCAAACCAGACTACCCACCCAGTCTTCTGCTTGTTGCGCACTAAAGGTAATTGGTTGCATCACCGGATATAAACCATGCGCGCCAAGCTCTGCCACCAATGCGTAAATCCGCTCACAAAGCCCCACCAGGCCAACAGTACCAGTAGTCCCACCACAATGACTTTAGGCACAAAGCTGAGTGAGACGTCATTCCAGTGCAACCATGCCTGTAACAAGGTCACCCCCAAACCCACGACCAGAGCAGCAATACCAATAGGCAGAAATCCTAAAATTGCATGCCCTATTGCAGACCTGAGCAAGGTCACCACTTCGGTGGAGGTCATCGGGCCTTGCTCCCTCCAAGGGGCTGGCGTCCGGTAAGAGCATCCTGTTCGCGTTTTTCCTGAGCATCGGATGCTTTTTGCCGCGCCTGCCCCTGCCATTTTAAGAGTGCATCAACCTGCTGACTGCGCAGATAACTGGCATGCCATTGTGTTCGTCGCGTTTCTACCAGTGCCGTTACCACTTCGGAACGCGACTGCTGGATGTGTTCCGCCAAAGCCATAGCATGGGAAAATTCTTGTACCCCTTGTAGCAGGAAAGCGGGACATCCAATATCCTGGCCTAGCCAGCGTTGGGTGCGTGCGGCCATGGCGTCGGCGTGTCGTGAAAAAAAAACTTGCTGTGCTTCAGCCTTCTGTCGCTGCTGTTCGGCATCGGCTAAGCGACGTGCCGCCTGCAGCTGTTCCGTCTCTCGCAAGTTGCGCACTAAATCCAACGTGCGTGGTTTCAAGAAGCCTCCACCAGAGTCGACAAAGCCTGTTGACTATCCGAAAAACTGACACGCTGAGCCGGGGATTGGCGTAAAAATTCCAGCATGCTTGGGTATTGGCGTACAGCCGCATCAAGAAGCGCATCCGAACCCGTCACATAAGCACCAATGGCAATCAAATCTGAGCGTTCCCGATAGCGGCCCCACAGGGCCTGAAAGTGGCGGGCATTTTCCATCTGTTGCCCATTCACCACATGCGGCATAACCCGGCTTGCGGACAACGCGGGTTCAACCGCTGGAAATTGTCCAATGGATGCTAAATCACGGGAGAGCACGACGTGCCCATCCAGAATCGCCCGTGCGGCATCAGCCACGGGGTCCTGCAAATCATCTCCTTCGGTCAGCACTGAATAAA
The DNA here is from genome assembly GCA_018853935.1 of Acidithiobacillus ferrivorans. Taxonomy (GTDB): domain Bacteria; phylum Pseudomonadota; class Gammaproteobacteria; order Acidithiobacillales; family Acidithiobacillaceae; genus Acidithiobacillus; species Acidithiobacillus ferrivorans. The sequence goes on along the minus strand of JAAOMR010000134.1, from coordinate 48,455 downwards.
ACGCAGTAATGGCCCCGACTTCCGCCGTTCCTGCCCGCTCCGTCAGGGCAGACAGGGCGGAAAACACGGAAGGTGGATAACCCTTCGTTGCAGGCAACTCCCCGGCGGCCAATCCTACCTCACGGGCAGCCATGGCATAGCGCGTCAAGGAATCCATTATCAGCAGAACATTATTTCCCAACGCCCGAAAATACTCCGCAATCGCGGTGGCATATTCCGCGCCCCGCATACGTAAAATTGGAGGCATATCGGCAGTGGCGACGACAACGACAGCATGGCGCAATCCATCCCCCAGAATGTCCTCCACAAACTCGCGCACTTCGCGTCCGCGTTCACCAATGAGTCCGATCACCACCACATCGGCTTGACTGTGACGTGCCATCATACCCAGCAAGACACTTTTGCCCACTCCACTGCCGGCGAATAAACCGATGCGTTGCCCGATGCCGACGGTGAGTAACGCGTTAATGCTGCGCACTCCGACGTCCAGGGGCTGCGTAATCCGCTGCCGCCGCATGGGATTGGGTGCCGGTGCGCGCAATGCCCCCCGTTCCGCAGAGAACAGTGGCCGTCCATCGAGAGGTCTACCTGTGGCATCAACCACGCGCCCAAGCAACGCCCTTCCTACGGATACCCGAGTACGTCGGGATGCGGGCGTCACCAACGCACCTGGATACATCCCCTGGATGCCTCCCAATGGCATAATCGTAAAAGCACTTCCCGTAAAACCCACGACTTCGCCCAGACGCCATCCATCGGGTGTTTCAATACGGCAATACTGACCAACCACGGCCGAAAACCCGTCGGCCTCCACCACGGTGCCGGTCACCCGTGTGACATGGCCAGAGGACACGATGGGGGACAAGGTGGTGAACAAGAATCGTAGTCGTTCCAGCGTGTCCCGCGCCGATTCAACTGCGTCCATCATTACTCTGACTCGCCAAGCAACTTTGCTACGGCTTCGCTCCAGAGCGTTTCTACGCGTCCATCCCATTCTGTATATTGTAACAAATCCGGTAACGGGGTCGCATCCTCTTTTCCCGACATACGCAACCGGACCCCTCCCCGTGCCATGCTTGCATCTTCTTCCACAGGCCCCCGCCATCCACCAGTCGACTGCAACAATTGGGCATCCGCTGGGTGCATGACGAGTTGCAGGGGTGCCTTGGCGAGACCTAAGCCCTGTATTAACGCACGCACTTGCTTGGCCAGTCGGTTCGGGTCTGCAGTCAGTGTCTCGGCTCGAATAATATATCGTGCCAATTCCAGCCCTATCGCCAGGGCGGTCTGTTCCAGCATTTCGGCAGCAGCAACATCCCAGCCATCCAACTGTTGCGCCACCGCACGAATAACCACCAACTCAGCAGCCCCCTCCGCGCGCCCCTCATCCAACCCTTGCGCCGTGCCTTCCACCTGCCCGGCAGCAAATCCTGAGTTATGGCCCAATGCGAGGCCTTCGGCATGACCAGCAGCCCAACCTTCTGCATGCCCTTGCTCCATCGCTTCGGCGCGCGCCTGCTCGCGCAGCTCGTCGACAGTGGGCGCGATTATTGCTTCATCTTCCACGGGGGCCGCATTTAAGCGAGCCCCTCCATCCTGGAGGGCGTCAAAGTGAAACGGACTAATTTTATCGTGGTTCATAGCCGCTGGATATGCAATATTTGTTCCCCGTTAATCCTATGCATACCTCTATTATCCATGGCAGGTGTCCTTCCCCTCTGGGAATCGGCGCAACAACTGCGGCAACTGGCGCAACGAACTGCACGGCTCCCCGCTCTTGGGGTCGCGCAGGCTACCGCACCCACTACCCAGGGATGGCTGCGTCACTGCTCCCAGCCCAGTGCCCGCATCACCACAGACACACGCTGGATGGAGACCATTGCCATCTCCTGTAAAAACCCTTTCTGGCAGGTTTACATACCTGTCAGCATCCATCTTAAGGAGCCCGTGGCGGTTGCAGAGCACTTTTTGCCGCCAGGTGTCGTAATAGAAAAAGGAATGGTGAAAATGTCTCTGCATGATGTGGGGCCGGAGGACGCGGCGGTAGCCACATCCATTTCTGAGGTAATTGGCCGGGTGGTGGATGCGGGGGTATTGGGGGGAAGTGTGATTAATCCTGTCTATCTATCTGCACCCACAGTGATACGTCAGGGTCAACGCGTGGTAATGAAAGCTCAATCAGGGTCAGTGACGGTGAAAATGCCGGGCATTGCTTTGGATGATGCAAAAGTTGGAGGCAAGATTTTGGTCCGCAACAATAGTAGTCAGACGGTTATTACGGGGGTAGTGTCGGCTAACGGGACGGTGCTGGTTAGCCCCGGCGAGGGCTAGTAGCGATGAGGGCGACTAAAGAAATTTCGCAGACCGGCTTGCAAGCATTGAAGACGATGAACCAACTGCTCGCTGCAGAGCGAAACGCAATTAGTACGGGCGATTACCAGATGTTGGAACAGGTGGCGCAGCGGAAAATGGAAGCTCTCCACATCCTCGCACAACAGCAGGGTCCGGAATTACCCCGGGGGTTAGTGGAAGAGATTCTACAAACATCGGTTGAAAATGGCATGATGGTAGAAACAGCACTACGCTTTTGGAAAAAAGCACATAATGAATTGTTGCATCAGCTGGATGGCAGCAAGAAGGAGCCGTACCTTGATAGAGAACATTTCTAAATATACTGGTGCGCTGGCGGACACCGCACACGCTCAGGAAACGTCATCGCAGAGCCGTTCTGGAGCTGGCAAGCCTCTATCTGCACAGGGGACGGCCAACGCACAAGTGGCGCCGTTAACGCTGGAGGATCCCGCCCATCAGGCGCGATTGGCAGCGCTCACCAGCGCCGTGCAAAGTGGACAGTACCAGGTATCCAGTAGCGCCATTAGTAAAAGTCTTCTCCAGGAGAGCCGGGCATGGCTTACCCATGCAGCTAAGTGAGGATATCGCGGGCTTGCAGCACACCGCGCAGCTTGACGGTTGCGGTATTGACTAGTTTGAGCACGTAAGCTTTGCTTTTAAAACCCATCACTAGGGCAACCTCCTCTAAAGTAAGCTCTTCATAATAATACAAAGCCAATGCGGTTCTTTCTTTCTCAGGTAACGCCTTCAAGGCCTGTTCCAGATGTTGATGCCATTCAGCGCTACTGCTGATATCGAGCAGAGAGTCGCCCTGAAAAGGGAGCTGGTCTGAGACGGAGCCATCCCCTAACCCGGATGTCTCGCGATTCAAACTATCTTCCAAGTAGAATGGACATGCACGCCCCAGTTCGACCAGATGCCGGTGATAATCCTCCAGACTCCAGTGCAGGGTCAAAGCCAATTCAGCGTCCGTCGGGGCCCTCTGGGATTTACGGACGAATTCTGCGGCCGCTTTCTCCAATACGCGCTGCTTTTGTCGTAAGCGCCGGGGCGCCCAATCCTCCTCACGCAACAAATCCAACATGGCACCACGTATGCGGGCGCTGACACGCCGAGCAAAATCCTCCCCCTCTTCCAGAATGTCACCCTGCATGTTTACCTGCCACAACACGATCATACCGGCCTGAATCATGTCGTCGAGGGCATTTCTATGGGGTAAACCTTCTTGAATTCGCATCGCAATACGCTGCACAAGAGCGAGATGTTGCCGAAGAAAAGCATTAGCCTTCACGGAAGGCTGAATCAAGGTTGATTTATCCACATCGGTATATTGGCATAATAATGCATCATATAGATGGCATAAAGATGGAGCATCCAGTGACCAAAAAAGAAGAGCGATATCATAACGATAATAATTTTTGGTACGAAACCTACACTCAGATCCGATAATTGACTTGCCACCTGCACCACGCCGATGACCACGCCCGAAAACAGCGCCGCACCAAGAACAGGAATCGCCATATAAACAAATAACTTGGCTGTCATGGCAATGGCGTCCAGCGCCCACCCGCCATGAATCATGCGAAACTACGGACCAGAGTCCCAGTCACCAGTAGCCAACCTCCGCCCAACACAAAGAGCATGAGCTTAATGGGAATAGAAATCGTCTGCGGTGAAACCATCATCATACCCATCGACATCAGTGCTGCCGCCACCAGCAAATCAATGACCAAGAACGGTAGATACACGAGAAAACCTAATTCAAATCCGGATTCCATTTGCGACACGGCGAAAGCGGGTATCAATACGCGCATGGGTATTGCCTGAGCGCTAGCCAAGGGTTTACGAACACCATCCATGCGCAAAAATTCCGCCGTAGCATCCTTCATCGTGTTTTTGGTCATAAAAACCCGTAGAGGGTCTGATGCTTTAGATAAGGCCTGTGTGACGGTGAGATGACCATTCTCCAAGGGAATCAACGCATCGGTGTTGACCTCATGCCACGTTGGTTGCATTACAAAGAATGTTAAAAATAACCCCAGTCCAATCAACACCATATTAGGCGGCATGCTGGTAAGGCCTAATCCCTGGCGCAGCAGGGATAGCACGATAATAATCCTCGTAAAGGCGGTCATCATCAGCACAATTGCAGGGGCGAAGACTAAAACAGTCATTAAAATAACAGTTTGTACCGGCAACGTATAGGTTATGCCAGCACCATGCGCTATGGCTCCAACGACCGGCAATCCTGTCATCACATTTCTCGAGGACTTTTGAGTTTGTCATCCGCATTGATGATTGCCGTTAAGCGTACACCAAAGCGCTCCTGATTCACGAGTACCGCTTCGCCATACGCAAAAGGTTCACCGTTGATATAAATGGTGAGCGGCTCACCGCTAGCCCGGTCCAGCTCAACCAAGGCGCCTGGTGTAAGACGTAAAATCTCCTTCACTGGCAAGCGTGCGCGTCCCAGTTCCACTGTGACCCGCATCGGCACATTGACCAGCATATCGAGGGAGGGTCGATTCTCTGCATCTGTAAGTTGCTCACCCTCCTGTTTGTCAAAATCTGGCATTTCCAAGTGACGAATGTCATTATCGCGCATTTTTCCCTGCGTCCTTCTTGTCAAATACGGCCTTTAAAATATCTTCCTTATCAGGATGTCGATAGGTGCTCACCTGCAAGGCGTATTTATTCTTGTGCAATCCATATTGACCGTCCGCCACGGCAATATCCTCTACATAAAGCGTCGCTTGCTCTGGCTTGTCGAAATAAATAATTTCCCCTTCCTTGATTCGGAGGGCCTCCTGCAGCGAGAGGACCCGAGAGGCCAGTAACACATACGCATTAACTTTGGCATCCTGAATATCTTTGTGCAACGTGCTCTGCCAATTTGCATCAGGGGTGGTCTGGTCTGGTGCCACACCCGATACTAGTTGGTCGCGAAACGGCTCTACGGCCTGGTAGGGAAAGCAAATATAAAACTTACCGCGCCAACGTTCCATCTCGACATCAAAGGCACTGGCCACCACAATTTCAGAGGCCGTTGCAATGCCCACAAATTGTGACTTCACATCGGAACGCAGGGCTTTAAGTTCGAGCTTGACTATCGGTTCCCAGGCCGCCGAAAAGTCCTCCATGGCATGTTTGATGATATTATTGAACACACGCTGTTCAATAACACTAAAGTCACGCCCCTCCAATTTCGGAGGAATACGCCCGTTGCCTCCAAAAAAGGCCTCTATAACCCCATAGCATAAGTATGGGTCCAAAATAAACAAAATCGAGCCATGCAGCGGAGACATGGTGGCCATCACAAAAAAAGATGGTAAATTTACCTTGCCGATGAAGTCACCATATTTCTGCAGTTGTGCCGAAAGCGGCGTAATATCCGCATTAACCCGCAAGTAATTAAATAGGCTTCCCCGAAATGAGCGGGAGAACCGGTCGTTCAACACTTCCATAGTAGGCATGCGCGCTCGCGTTGAGCGCTCCTGCCCCAGCAAGTCCAACCGCCGTACTCCTTGGCGGGGCACGATTGTCGTCGGTTTAACCGCAGCCACTGGCGCAGCTTCGTCCGCGTCTGACGCCATGCCTAATAAACCATCGATATCTTCCTGACTTATGCCCGGCGCATTTTTTTCGGCGTTCCCATTGGAAGCATCACCTGCGGATGCATCCTGCTCAGAAGCTGTCGTTGGTGGCACCGAATCCTTAGCACCACCTAATAACGCATCTATGTCTTCCTGACTCATCCCTGCCTCATTCTGGTCAGCGTCACTCATATCCAGACGTCCAATCGGGTTGAAGCCGCGGCACCAGGGACAGTTTTCACATCGCCACCCTGCAAGGAACTCACGGATGTAGCGGAACCACCTCCATTACGCGGAGACAGTCCCTTATCAGATGGCTGCCCACCGAATGACCCGGGGTCTCCGGTAAATCCCAGAGGGACATCCACGGAAGGTGCCCCCAATCCTTGGGAGGTAAAAGCTGCAGTTAGTGCAGGTATGCTTTGCTGTAGTAGAACCTGCGTGGAAGCTGCCGCAGCTTGCAGGAAAACTGTCAAACCTTGTGCGCCCTGCCCAACCTGCACCTGAATGGGACCTAAATGGGGTGGATTTACCGTTATATGGACAATGCCCTGCCCAAGCTTCAGGAGTGGTTGAGCGAATTGTGCCAACTGTTGCGGCCAGTCGGATGCGTTCAGAGAAACCGCATTTGTCGTAGCATTAGCAGAGGGTGTCGCTGCAGACAAGTTACTCAATCCCGTCCCCGTCGGCAACCCCACCATCAGGAACAAGGAAGGTATCGAAGCGTCGTTGCCCATGAGCACAGGCATGCCGGCTACCATGGGCAGTGACTGCATTGAAGAGGATGCAGTCGCTAAGTTGATCCCTAGGGTCGGTACTGCGGCGCCTGAACTGGTGGAAGACAACAAGCCAGCGCGCAGTGCTGACGATATTTCGGCGGATGATGGTTTTGCATCTATTGTTACCATATTATTATTATATAACGACTTCGATGTTCCATTCCTGAGACGGGGTGTCATTTTTTCGTCACTCCGGGGCGCAGCTTCTGCCAACAATGACGTCCCCGTAGTGGATACTACGATCTCTACCGATGAAGCCTTTGGAACAGGCACGACCAATGGTGCCGGTCTTTTAGAAAGGGTGACAATTTCACTGGAAGAACTTTGCACCAAGGATGACATCGACGCTGTTTGCGACGTGCTAGTCTGGAGCAATAGCGGTGCTCCATTAGACAGGCCATTCTCTTCTACTGATTGATTTGATTTGGGGAATCCATTCTTTGTTTCCAACATGGATTGCGCCGTTGTGGGCGATCCGCTAGAGGCAACAACAATACCTTCCCTATGGCCAGTGTCGACAGTTGTCGTCCCCGCCGGACCGCGCGTAAGAGATGCTTTCGATGCTGACACTGCATTGGGCGCAACAGTGATGGGTGCTGTTATCAGTCCTGCAATGATGGGTAGTACCGTGTCTGACTGAACGCCCCCTGCGGTGGAATCCATGCGTGCTTTAACCCCTGATTTCGCGGTGGAATGCCCTGAGCTTGGTGACGTATTTACAGCCAGGAGGCTCAGCGTTTCGGATGAGGGCATTGAGAGCGAATGCGGCGTGGAAAGGCTAGTCACGTGCTGGGAGGGCAAGTGCATTGCAGACGGTTTCACGGATGCACCTTTTGATGGTAACGGTACTTTCTGCGTGGCTGGCAACGATGTAGATTCGCGTCCCTTCGGGGGCACTGCTCCATGGGCCGAATGTGTTTCCACTCCATTGGGCTGTTGCAAACGGTTTAAGTGCGCCTTAAAACTGAGTGCTCCGGGTTCCAGCGTCGAAGCATGCCCACGGGTAGAAGCAGCGGTGGAAGGCGGCGCACCCGCCTGATTATCGGTCAAATCTATAATATTTCCTGTCGCCATGGTTTACTCCACAACCGCGTCTTCGCCGCCACGGCTCAACACGATTTGTCCGGATTGGTCAAGTTTCTGCGCCACCACCAGCACTTCCCGCTGGGCCGTTTCCACTTCGGACAAGCGAACGGGTCCTTTGGAGGCCAAATCCTCCTTAAGCATATCTACTGCCCGATCGCTCATATTCTTGAAGATGATGTTTTTTAGTTCCTCCGTAGCATTCTTCATTGCCGTAGACAGGACATCCTTCTCAACCTCACGCAGAATGAGCTGTATTGCACGGTCCTCCAGCTTCTTCAAGTCCTCGAAGGTGAACATGTTATCTTCAATTTTCTGCGCCATCACCGTATCAATACCGCGAATGTAATCCAGGGATTGACGGGTACGGCTATTTTCAAGACGGTTTAGCACTTCTGCTGCGGCTTTGGGCCCGCCACTATCCCCCTGTACGATAGTGTTCGTTATTTGTCCGGAGAGCTGCTGGTCAAGCACTTCATTCAATTCACGAATGGCATTCGGTGCCACCGGTGCCATGCTGGCCACACGGAACACAATGTCGGGAATGATGCGGTCGGGCAAGTTATGTAACACATCTCCGGCCTTGTCGGCCTCCAGATGCGCTAAAATAGAAGCAATAATTTGCGGGTGCTCGAAGCGTATCATCTCTGCAATGGCCTTGGGATCCGCCCATTTAATAATTTCGAGCCCGGCATATTCCCCGCCCGTAACAATTCGGTCGAGGATTTCCGTCGCCTTGTCCTTGCCAAGTGCACTCATCAACACTTCCCGCAAGTAGGAATCTCCTTGCGACCCCACGGAAGTCTGATGCTTCAACCGGTGCACGAAATCGCGCATAACTTCTTCCAATGCTTCACGGGTAATTTTGCGTGGGCGCGCCATGGCAGCGGCTAGGCGCTGCACTTCCCGCGGAGCCAGCTTTTGCATCAAAGTCGCCGCGTCCTCCGGCCCAATGCTCATCAGTAAAACCGCAGCGTAGTCGACACCCCGAGCCAGCTTGCTATTCGCCTGTGTGTCAATCGTTGCCATCATCGTCATCCCCCAAATTGCCCAGCCACTCGCGAATAACCTGTATAGCCCGATTGGAATCGGTACGTATCAATTTCTGTATCGTCGCCATGTTAAGCTCAAGCTGCCCTTCGCCCACGCCAGACAAGTCCAATCCCAATGTAGCGTCAGTGGCCTGAATCATCATGTCTGACCCACCAGCCTCCATTGAGGCGGCGGCAGTAGCAGTCGCCACTGCGGCTACCGCACTTGCGGCTGCCGCCGCTGCCGCCTCCTTCTGCACTTTTGCTGTCGCCTTTTCCACCCTTTGCGTTTGCAGTGTCTCGGAAAGCTCACGTAACGGTTTGCGGAGGAAAAATAATATCAACAGTGCCAAGAGGAACCATTGTACATTGTTCCATACCAGAGACCATGAAATCCGTTTCCACCAAGGCAACACAGGGGGCACGACATGGTAGTAAGGCAGGGCTGACACATCTACGGTGGCTAATTTAGGGGCTAGATTTAAAGCAGTCTGCACCATGCGCTGCATGGAAGAGAGCGTTTGTGCGGTGACATGAATCGGCACATCCGATGTCATAGTTCCCGCTGCCTGGGCACCCCCCACTTGGGCGTTTACCAGTACCGATACTGCAAGATGCTTCAGGCGCCAGGGCGCTTCCTTATGAAAAGCTACTGTTTTATCCAAAAGATAGTGAAAATGTTCATCGCTTTTTGCAGACCGGGGAATCATTGCCTTAATTTCCGCCAGACTTAAACTGGATGCTGTGCTGGAGGTGGGTGCTACCAATGGAGCCGTAGGATTCCCTGGCGGCAGATTGGAGAGCGCACCTGGAATGCCGAAGGCCCCATTATCCATCGCTCCCTTCTGATGCTCGGAGAGTATGGCCGCTGTGATGGCGTGGCCGATGCCATAGGTCACAGAACTATTTTGGGCTTTGCTGAAGTTAATATCCGCATTCACAACCACCCGGAGATTCTGCGTGCTGCCCACTAAAGGCTCAAGGAGGCGTTCTATTTGCGCGCGATAATGTCTGTCGACTAATTCCTGCAAACGCAGCACCCGCGAATCGGAGGCACCGTGGTTTTTAGCCGTCAATGCCTGTCCGTTTTGGTCCACCACAGTAACCTGCGTACTGGATAGCCCGGGAACGCTGCCGGACACCAAATGGGTGATACCAAACACTTGCTGCGGCGTCAGTATAACCCCTTGAAGTAATCTAACTGTAACTGCGGCCTTCGATTTAGGCATCGTCTGTAGGAAGGGGGTATGCCGCGGAATGGCCAACTGAACTGCTGCTGACTGGACTCCCTGCATCGACGCAATCTCGTGGGCCAGTGTCGCTTCCAGTGCTCGCACATAGGTGGTTTGTTCGACAAAGCTGGATGTCCCGAGCTTTTCTTTTTCCAGGGAGGTCCACAATGAAGAAGAAGCCTGCGCAGGCAGCCCCTGTTGTGCCAACTGAAGTCGCACGCGGTCCGCATCGACACTGGGCACTTCAATGATGGACCCGCTGTCTTCCAGACGGAAGGCAACGCCGCCCTTTTGCAAGGCCGAAATCACCGCCCCCCCCTCCTGTGGATTCAGACCCGCATACACCACGACATAACGGGTATGCAGTGCCCAGACCGCAAGCATAATAATGATAGCCAGGGCTAGGGAGACCCCGGCCACAATCATCCAACGAATACTCTGACTAAGCTGTAACCACCACTGTTTTATCGCCAGCAAGCGGGCGTTCAACGCTTCAGGCATGCATTACACCGGCATATTGATAAGGGTAGTGTATCCGCGCACCAGTTGATTACGCACAGCAATCAATTCTTGAAAGGCCACACTACTTTTCTGCATAGCCACCATGGTTTCTGCTAGTGATGGGGCATTCTTCGCCCCAGCGGCAACGGCATTCCCATCCACGGTGGCAATATGTTGAACCTCAGCCACACGCTGCAATCCCTGCTCGAAAAGAGCCTTAAAACCACCGCCCTGAGGTTGAGCAACACCGGAAGGCACTGCTTGAGGGACCGTTTGTTCCTTGATGGTTTGTAGGCTGGACTGCAACTGCGTAGCAAGGGCTTGAATGGGCAACGTCACTTTCTTCTCCTGGATAACTGCCGTCCGGAGCATGCAACTTTTATGCCGTCAACGAGATAGAGTCGTGCGAGAAGGTAGAAATACACTGTGCAGGTGCTGCAGCATCTTCGTAGCCTCATCGATAGCCTGCACATCACGATAAACATTGGCCCGGGTAATCTGCTCCAGCAGGAAGCTGTATGCTACAAGGAGCCGCTTGCCTAATTCGGACTCTGGCTCACCAGCGCCCAACGCAGCCACCCAGAACTCAACAATACTAAATGCATTCGTGAGTGATTCCGAACGCTGGGTGCCATTCCCAAGCTCCATCGCCGCACGGGCAACCTTGAGTTGACCCAAAATCTGACGATATCCGCGCACCCACAAATCCAGAGGGGTTGCCGTCTCGTTGCCCACCATCCTATAGGGATTAACCTCCACTACTTCCTCCGAATAGGCTATTAAAAATAGCCGCCAAGTCGTTCGATACGGCGCCAGCCTGAGCAGCTGCATTCTCATAAGTAGAAAACTGTGCCAACATACTTTTAATTGCCTGATTCCCGATGGTGCTATAGGAGGAAATCATTTTATTCATCTGGGTGATTTGGTTCTGCTCTCCTTGCTGGGATTGAGCGATGGAACCCGTGCTTCCTAATGCCCCATTGAGAAGTGCGGACATACTAGAAGCAATTCCAGGATTGAAAAAAACCGTTCCTTGCGCAAGAACGCCAGGTGTTATAGCAAATACAGCCCCATTGAGGGGGCCGTTTTGGACGCCCATTACACTACCGACCCCAGAAGCGACTGCGCCGCCCACGGTACCTGAGGTCACCAACCCATTTTCCGTAACATTGACTGCATATACGCCAGCCACAAGCCCGGAAGGCGCGGAAGAGAGTTGGATATCGGGATTACTAGAACCCGCCATGGCACCGAATAAACCTGCTACCTGCGCATAATTCGACGACAATGCGCTGGATAGTTGGCTTTGATTCAGACTGATAGTACCGCTGGATGTCAATTGAAGCCCCACTGAAGCCATACCAATGCTCTGTCCAGCCCCTCCGGAGCCAATGGCCGAAGCCGAAGAAACCAGCCCCAGCAACTGTGATTCAAGACTACTAATAATGGGGTTGCCAATCAGGGGGCCCGCAACACCACTGCCGCCTGTTGCCGCACTTCCAGAACTCGTAGATGGACTGTACGCTGTCACCTTTTGCATGGCTTGGGAGGCTGAATTAAACGCCGAAACAAATTGTGTAATGTCTTGTTGGAGCGTGCTGCTGGCATGGCTGACGGACAAGGAAGAAGTCCCCGTGGCTGCCACTGTGAACGAAACCCCTTGGAGAGCACCAGAAAAGGTATTGGTGGAGGAACTGATGGCGATACCGTTCAAGGTGGCGCTCGCATTACTTGCGGCCTGGCTTTCCGTCATATTGTTCGTCGTACCGCTATAGGTAAAGCCGGAAAGTGCAGTGGTGCTACCGCTCATGCTAAACGCGTTACCAGAACCCGTCTGAGTACCGGCAACCACGAGTTGGTAGCCGCTGCCATTATTGACGATAGTCGCGGAAACCCCAGCACCCGCTAGGTTGATCGCGCCTTGAATGCCCGCGAGCGTATCATTACCGCTTGTAATTTGAATGCTCACGGAGCTTCCACTGCCGACTTGAAGAGTTATGCTCCCTGTGCCGATAGAACCACTTTGTGTACTGTAACTTTGGCTATACAGGCTCTCATTCATCGCCAATCCTGAGACTGCGACGGTGTAGGTGCCCAAGAGAGCGGTGTTTCCTGCAGAGGAAGCCGCGATAATGCTACTATTGCTTACAGAAGTTGAGGTTTGAGCCATCTGAGGAATATTATTAAAAGCCCCTAATGCCCCTTGCAGGCCACCCAGTACTGAAGATATGTTTCCGAAGGCACTAATTTCGGCTTTAATGGGCGTTTCTTGAGTTTGTATGGTTTTAATGGGCGCATCATATTGCTGCTGTGCAGCTTGCACCAATGAAGCAATTTCGGAAGAACTCAAAACACCTGATAGCGACATTTCCCACCTCCTCTAAATCTGCTCATTGGAATGTACCAGATTTATATTACATTCTAATCAGCAGATTACTCCGACATTAGTCGGAGTAATTAGAACCTACTGTTTACGGTATCAACTTCAAGTACGCTTGCTGCGTCTGAGTGGAAGACATAAGCGCCCCGACCCCCGCCTGCTGAAGAATCTGCGCCTGCGTCAATTGGGTACTCACCTGAGGTATATTCGCATCCTGAATCACCGACTGCGCTGCCTGGTCGTTGACGCTGGTTGTCTGCTGATTCGACAGCGCACTGGCTACCCGCTGCTGCACCGCGCCCAGTTGTGTATTCTGGTTGTTCAATTGCTGAATCGCGTAACTCATAATGCTAATCGCCTGATTGGCACCATATTGTGTAGTAACATTGATACTATTCAAACTCGTCAATGCGGAGCCGCTAGCCAGGCCGATGTTATTCGCACCCGATACGGTAAACGCACCTGGTGACTGAAAGTTGACGATACCCTGAATCGTACCCCCCGAAGTTCCAGAGGAGAAAGTAAACGAATTGGTGCCCGAACCAGAGGCGACAGTCTGTAAGCTGCCAGATCCACTAAACTGCGATATGCTGATGTTATTACCAGCAATATCAGTCAGCACTAACTGATTCTGCGGATTGACAGAAGCCGATATGCCTGTGGTCGCATTGTTGTTATTAATAGCCTGCACCAAGCTGGATAATCCAGATGCGCTACTTCCCGTTATGTTGGCACTAATGGTTACTTGGTTGCTTGGACTACCTGATGTCCCATTACCCAACGTAAAACTTACCGTGCCTGTGCTTGCTGTCAGGTTGATGCTGGTATATGCCTGCGCATTTACGCCGGTTTCACTAGCCACCTGATTGGTGCTGGCGGCGATATTTGCCGCCGATTCACCCAAAGTGACCGCGACAGTTCCTGATCCTTGGCTCCCCATAACCGTGAGGCTACCACCCGTGAAAGCGCCGCCGCTTGAAACTGCATAATCGTACGGAGCAGTTGAACCACCTGACGCATACACTTTCCCCGAGGCACTGGTCTGATACATCCCCAAATTAGTAGAGGACATGTTTCCGACGCTCGCGGTAATAACCTGACCTTGATTCGCCCCAACCTGGAATTGTGCCCCCGCAAAACTACCATCCAGAAGAGCGATCCCATTGAACTGCGTCTGCTGCGCAATGGTAGAGACCTGCGCGGTCAACTGCGCAATCGTGGATTGCATGGAATTCAAATCTGCAGTGGTGTTGGTACCGTTAGCTGACTGTACGGCAATGGTCCGCATATTTTGTAAAATATTCGTCTGCTGACCGATCGCTCCAGTAGCAGTCTCTAACATGGTGATGCCCTGGTTGGCATTGGAGATACCCTGGTTAGATCCGTTAATCTGGGTCGTAAAACCCTGCGCAATAGTATAACCCGCGGGGTTGCTCGCAGGGCTATTGATAGATAGGCCCGTCGCCAACTGTTGCTGCAGACTGTTGATATTCTGATTGGTGTTGCCCAATGAATTCAGCGCATACAGCGAGCCGACGTTGGTGTTAATTGAACCGAATGCAGTAGACATGAGTCACTCCTCTTGTCATGAAGGATGAAAACTGGTTAACGCTTGCAATAGCGTCTATATGCTTTACGACACATCCATACGGGAAGTTCTCAGGTCCATGCTGACTCCCATACATCCAGATGGTCCTCCAGCGCGCGAAGCTGCTCTCCAGCCACCTGCAAGGCATCACGGTCCGCCACTGCCTCCATGATGGCATTACGCCAATCCATGAAGCGATTCTTGACCCGCTTCACAGGGAACCCTTGGTAAGGAAAAATATCCGTACAAACAATCGGTATTGCCAGAATGCCATATTCCAGAATGCGTAAATGGCTCTTGGCTTCGTTGAATGGATGAATCTCAAGAGGAGCCACCCCTAATTCCAGCCCCAATGAAACCAGCTTTTGGGGATATTGGTCCAGGGGTACAGGTGGAACAAAGGTTACATAGGGACGCATCGCATCGGGACACATACCCATAAAAACCCACTCAATCTCCTTGTAGGTAGCTTTGACCACATCCGCAATGATTTCCAAATCCCCCTGATGACTCACCCCACCGGCCCAACCCACTCGGGGGCGTCCCTCCCGATTGGGCCTCGTCCTATGTTGCCCCCAGCGCGCGCGCTCCACATAGTTCGGCACCACGCGAATATCGGGGCACATCTCCATTATACGCCGCGACCAATGGCTCCGTTGTGACGGTCATGCGTTGGAAATGCTTGGCAGCCTCCCGCAACCGTCCCGTTAAGTCCTTATGAAGATGCTGCCTGTGGGCGTTTTTCATAGGCACATGCACAATCAAGTCATCCACCTCAAAGACACGTAAGGTATTGCGTGAGAAAGCTTCCCATTCCTTAAGGTATTGCAGTTGATGATGTTCCAGTTGCAACTGAAAAACGACAACATCGGGTGCGACTTCCAATATCTCAGGTGGTCGTAGCACTGCCAAATCTTCCAGCGCGCCCAGATCCACGAAATCCGGGGTGCGGCGGTCTTGGCATCCTTCCCGGAAGTAGCGAACAAGAGTCGCCGGGCATTTAGATCCACGAAGAGCGTGATGTAGCCATGGCCGCGCCGACTGCTGGTTTCATCGACGCCGACGGCATGGACATTGGCCATATCCACTGCGGCACGAGCTTCGGGCACATAATGGTCATTCCCTCGCCACAGGAGCGTGTCGTTCTCGCCGACCATGCGGGCTGCCGTCAATACCGGCGTCTCCCGCACCTGGGTCATAATCAGCGCTTCGAAGAGCAGGGTGAAATGCGAGCCTTCCCGTGCCCAGGGAACAGATATCTGATGCACTCCATGCTCCGGGCACTTCACACGAGGTACGCGGGCATGGAGATAGGCTTCATGCTGGAAGAAATCCATGTGCCGCCAGGTGTGGTCACGGGTGTCATGTACTGGGCACGCCTCACCACAGACGGGGCAAGCAAAGCGACTACCCTTGGGAAAGTTGATGTGCAGATCTAGGCGTTTTTCCTCCTCTGTGAACGTCACATGATCCACCAACCACGGTGGAACCAATCCTAACGCGAGAGAAAACAGCTCTTCAGGGACCATCAGCTAACTCCTATTCAGGGCGCGACTGCTCCACAGCATTCTACCCCCTACCCACTCAACCTGACGAAGAGCCTGCAGCTTGCACCAACGAATCAATTTCGGAAGAACTTAAAACACCTGATAGCGACATTTTCCACCTCCTCTAAATCTGCTCATTGGAATGTACAGGCTTTATATTCATTCTAATCAGCAGATTACTCCGACATTAGTCGGAGTAATTAGAACCTACTGTTTACGGTATCAACTTCAAGTACGCTTGCTGCGTCTGAGTGGAAGACATAAGCGCCCCGACCCCCGCCTGCTGAAGAATCTGCGCCTGCGTCAATTGGGTGCTCACCTGCGGTATATTCGCATCCTGAATCACCGACTGCGCTGCCTGGTCGTTGACGCTGGTTGTCTGCTGATTCGACAGCGCACTGGCTACCCGCTGCTGCACCGCGCCCAGTTGTGTATTCTGGTTGTTCAATTGCTGAATCGCGTAACTCATAATGCTAATCGCCTGATTGGCACCATATTGTGTAGTAACATTGACACTATTCAAACTCGTCAATGCGGAACCACTAGCCAGGCCGATGTTATTCGCACCCGATACGGTAAACGCACCTGGTGCCTGGAAGTTGACGATACCCTGAATAGTACCAGACGTATTGCCAGTGCTGCCAGAGGAGAAAACAAAATTATTGCCACCGCCGCTGGCCGCTAAACTGCCAGTTCCGCTAAACTGCGTTATGCTGATATTGTTACCGGCAACATCAGTTAGCACTAACTGATTGTTCGTATTCACAGAAGCCGATATGCCTGTGGTCGCATTATTGTTATTAATAGCCTGCACCAAGCTGGATAATCCAGATGCGCTACTTCCCGTTACGTTGGCATTAATGGTTACTGCGTTGGTCTGGCCAGAGGCTGTTCCGTTGCCCAACCTAAAGCTAATCGTACCGCCAGTTACTGCCATGTTGACGCTGGTATAGGCCTGCGCATTTACGCCGGTTTCACTAGCCACCTGATTGGTGCTGGCAGCGATACTTGCCGCCGATTCACCCGTCGAAGTGACCGTGACAGTTCCTGATCCTTGGCTCCCAAAAACCGTGAGGTTGCCACTCGTGAAAGCGCCGCCGCTTGAAACGGCAAAATCGTACGGAACAGTTGAACCACCTGACCCATACACCGTCCCCGAGGCACTGGTCTGATACATCCCCAAATTAGTAGAGGACATGTTTCCGACGCTCGCGGTAATAACCTGACCTTGATTCGCCCCGACCTGGAATTGTGCCCCCGCAAAACTACCATCCAGAAGATTGATGCCATTGAACTGCGTCTGCTGCGCAATGGTAGAGACCTGCGCGGTCAACTGCGCAATCGTGGATTGCATGGAATTCAAATCTGCAGTGGTGTTGGTACCGTTAGCCGACTGTACGGCAATGGTCCGCATATTTTGTAAAATATTCGTCTGCTGACCGATCGCTCCAGTAGCAGTCTCTAACATGGTGATGCCCTGGTTGGCATTGGAGATACCCTGGTTAGATCCGTTAATCTGGGTCGTAAAACCCTGCGCAATAGTATAACCCGCAGGGTTGCTCGCGGGGCTATTGATAGATAGGCCCGTCGCCAACTGTTGCTGCAGACTGTTGATATTCTGATTGGTGTTGCCCAATGAATTCAGCGCATACAGCGAGCCGACATTGGTGTTAATTGAACCGAATGCAGTAGACATGAGTCACTCCTCTTGTCCTGAAGGATGAAAACTGGTTAACGCTTGCAATAGCGTCTTTATGCTTTACGACACATCTATACGGGAAGTTCTCAGGTCCATGCTGACTCCCATACATTCAGATGGTCCTCCAGCATCCAGTGTGTCTCCACATGCGCGCGAAGCTGCTCTCCAGCCACCTGCAAGGCATCCCGGTCCGCCACTGCCTCCATGATGGCATTACGCCAATCCATGAAGCGATTCTTGACCCGCTTCACAGGGAACCCTTGGTAAGGAAAAATATCCGTACAAACAATCGGTATTGCCAGAATGCCATATTCCAGAATGCGTAAATGGCTCTTGGCTTCGTTGAATGGATGAATCTCAAGAGGAGCCACCCCTAATTCCAGCCCCAATGAAACCAGCTTTTGGGGATATTGGTCCAGGGGTACAGGCGGAACAAAGGTTACATAGGGACGCATCGCATCGGGACACATACCCATAAAAACCCACTCAATCTCCTTGTAGGTAGCTTTGACCACATCCGCAATGATTTCCAAATCCCCCTGATGACTCACCCCACCGGCCCAACCCACTCGGGGGCGTCCCTCCCGATTGGGCCTCGTCCTATGTTGCCCCCAGCGCGCGCGCTCCACATAGTTAGGCACCACGCGAATATCGGGGCACATCTCCTTATACGCCGCGACCAATGGCTCCGTTGTGACGGTCATGCGTTGGAAATGCTTGGCAGCCTCCCGCAAACGTCCCGTTAAGTCCTTATGAAGATGCTGCCTGTGGGCGTTTTTCATAGGCACATGCACAATCAAGTCATCCACCTCAAAGACGCGTAAGGTATTGCGTGAGAAAGCTTCCCATTCCTTAAGGTATTGCAGTTGATGATGTTCCAGTTGCAACTGAAAAACGACCACATCGGGTGCGACTTCCAACATCTCAGGTGGTCGTAGCAGCGTCATGGTTTCATCCACCTGCAGTCGTCCACCCTGTGCCAATGCGCGACCCGGGGCGATAATCCGATATTCTCCAGTTCCTTCCCTGTTCACTGCATGGGTGATAACCCGCTTCCTTGGGTGCCAATCTGCTTGCCACAAACAGGAAATTCGGTTCTCTAGCTCAAAACCACGTCCGGCACGGGAGAGATTGGCATTATAAGCGCGGTCATGAGCCATGTTTTCCGGCCAATGCTGGTAGATCCGCGCGCTCGCCTTATCCATCAGTAATTGCGTGTCTTTCGTGACTTCCGCCGATTGCCCCGCTAGCAACGCCTTTTGGGTGGCTGAGCCATGATGTAAGAGTATTACGTCGGGTGTCCATACCTGGCGCAAGCCTAATGCACTTAATTTCAAACAGAAATCCACATCATTGAATTGATTGGGTAGGTTTTCATCAAAACCACCCACGGACTGAAAAGCATTTTTTCGGACCATCAGGCAGGCTGCAGTAACGGCCTCGTAATTCTGAGTAGTGACGAGACGACCGTAATAACCCCGCGCATCTTTGGCTTCCCCCATAAAAACATGGTCAGCGGCACGTCCACCCAAACCGAGTACCACGCCTGCATGCTGCACACGACCATCAGGGAAAAGTAATTTTGCTCCTACCGCCCCCACCTGTGGCCGCAGCGCATGTCGGAGCATGTTACGCAACCACTGAGGTTGCAGCACTGCTGTGTCATTATTGAGGAAGAGCAGAACATCCCCGCGCGCCTCAGCCAACACTGCTGCGTTGTGCATAGCGGAGTAGTTAAATTCACCTGGATAGCGGAATACACGAATCCGTTCCTCAAGTTGCGCCTGAGCTTGCTCAACACCCTCCAGATACCGCACGGTTGCCACTTCATCAGAATCATTATCGATGATGATAATTTCATAAAGCGGCCATTCCGTTTTATCAATGATGCTCTCGACGCAGGCAGCCAGATAGGGTAGCTGATTACGGGTGGGAATGAATATGCTCACTAGGGGTTCTGTAGAGAGCTCGTAGAGACAACGATAGGTGGCAGGAAACGGCCCATGCTCCACCTCGGCCGCTTCGCCGCATCGTTCCAGATGCGCGACCAACGCATTTCTCCCATTTTCGACGATGACACCTGCATCAAGATCGCCATCGCCTGAATGCGGGCTACGTTGGTAAAGCACGCGCGCGACATGTCCAATCGTGGATTGAGGTGCATCTATCACACGCTCAACGGCTCGCAAGACTAAGTCATAATCTTCAACTCCGGCATGTTCTTCTGAGATTCCCCCCAATGCATGCCAGAAGTCACCCCGCAGGGTTAGGCAACCCCCGACATAGGGGATGCTCCGCAAGGTATCTACCCACAAGTCAGGCTTACAGTGTGGTGTTGCTGGCCAATCGCCATCGCTCACAGTCTCTTCGTCGCTATAGGCCATACGCCATTGCGGATGCGCTTCAATGGAGACTGCCAGCCGATACAGAGCATCTTCAGTGAGCCGGTCTCCCGCATCCACAAAAACCATCCACTCATCCTGCGTAATAACGGCATTGCGCAGAGCAGCCCAGGCTTTGTCGTCAATAACGGTCCAGTAATCAGGCATCCTTGGCCACAATACCGAATAGTCTGCGTATTCACGGAGCACCGTAACACGGGTGGCCGGATGAATTTGACGAAGAAGACTATCCATACTTTTTTGCGCTAGCAAAACATTGCGTATGGTTAGGCGAAGTATTACATGAAAGCGCACCGCCAGAGGGCATTCCTCCATCCACTGCCGCTCCATGGGACGCAGCGATTGCTGAATTCGCCAAACATCTTCCACCCTTGGCGTTGACAGCACACACACCGCCACTTGCTGAGTGTCTGCCTGAACCACAGGCACACCCTGTCCGGAATCCACACAAGCAGCCCCATGTCGGAGTGCCGTGAGAACCACCTCTGAGGCCGCCCACTGACTCAGCGTCTCCGGCAGCAACCCACCGATACTGATATTGCCCACTTGCACCTGCATAGCACCAGGGCTGATGGGCACCTGTGCTAACCGCCTATCTCGCACCGGAACACACTGCAATACCTGGTAACCTGTTTCAGTTAACAGTCGTTCGACACTCTGAGGGGTATAAAACCGTAAATGTTCCGCTGCCAGCAGGCCTGAATCCGCATAGGACCACTGTCCGCGTTCCAGTTCCTGCAACAGAGCTAAATTGCGCACGTTTGCCGTCCGTACTAGTACTTGCGCTTCAGGAGCCAGGAACCGCGTTATCCATTTCAGGAATCCCCAAGGGTTTTGTAACCGTGGCAAGACATCAACGAGTAAAAGGGTATCGAAAGCGCCCGGCTGGATGCCCGCTGCCTGGAAAAAAGCATCATCCAGTACTGAAGGTCTGGCCCACACCTGGTCGAGACCATTCCGCGCCTGCTCTAGTACGGGAGACTGTGCATCCATCCCGAACACCGTCGCATCGGGCCACTGCTGCTTTAAAATTTGCCCCAACCGCCCGTCACCGCAGGCCATGTCCAGGACTTTGATGGGCCGCCGCATGAGGTATTGCAACAAATCCGGGCTTTGAGAATTCAATATGGTCTCCTAACAAAAGCTTTATTGGGTATGCCGGACGGCAAAATCCCTATTGACGGGCAAGATGGCGTTGTTGAGCAAAAATATAGGGCTGCAGGGATTTGGTCAGACGTTGCGGCTCCACAAAACGCAAAGCCAATTGTAGACGCTCCATTCCACTGGCATGTTCCGTCGGTGTGCCCAGTTTCAACGCTCGAACCACGACTGCTTCAGCCGCATGCGGTTCTCCCGTCAGAGAGAAAAGCAAACCAACGCGCGCGCCAAGTTCAATCACAGGTGTTGCCTCTAAGGTAACCCGTAGACTGGCACACATCCCGGTCAAACTAAGATCCTCAATAAATCCATCATACTCCATACCCTCAGGGAGTCCGAGCCGCAGGCTCCCTGCATCCTTAACCGGAATAGGTACGCGAAAGGCCGCACGTCGCTGAGTCCGATACAACCGGTCCGGCCAATGAATTACGAGCGCAAGTTTGTTGTCTTTGGGGGATAGGTGCACTTTAACTGAACTCCAGAACCCATACTGAAACCCATCCAGCTTGCGTGTCCAGAGTACCGGCAGCGCGTTAACCGTCAATGGCTCGCCATCCTGCATCTCTAAAGGATAATCCAGAAGAATATGCGGCATGTTCTGTTGCACGATGCTGCTATACCATTCACTGCCCGGCACCACCAGCCGAATATTCTCTTGCTGTTCTTCTGCAGACACTAGCAAACGCTTAATGCCTGCAGGGGGTAGCGGGTCCCACGTTTTAAAATACTGCTTTTCTTCGGGATGAACACCTGCCATCAGAACTTCAGCGTACTAAAAAGATTGAGCCCCTGCATGGCGGCAAAAGCAGAAAGTGCAGCTTGCATTGCGGTAGTACCTTGCGAGAATTGAGTTGCCACTGCCGGAAGATTTGCGGACATGAGGTTATTCACCGTCACTTGGTCATTCATTTGCGCGGTTGTACTCGTTTGTCCAACCGCATTGACCTGGGCTAAGGCGCTGCCCACATAGGCTTGCGCCGTCAAAGTGCGTGTTAACCCCTGGTTCAAGTTGCTGATAATATTGCTGATGTGCTGAGAGAATGCAGCCTGAGACGACGCCCCCGTGCCAACGCCATTCAGATAGGTGGCCAAATCCTGCACTGTTTGAAAGAGGCTTTGGTTAGACGACGGCTTCAAATAGAAAACATCCCCACTGGTAGTGCTACCGGATAACGCAGGAGTTCCTTGAATGAGATACTGACTCCCAGACACAATCACGGTAGTCCCTGATGTGTATAACCCACTTACAGCAATAGTCGAACCCGACGGCGTAATGCTGTAATACACATTATTTCCCGATACAGATGTGCCGGTCACAAAGGTTAAAGCGAAGCTCTGATTCTGAGATTGCATCTGAGAAGCTTGCGTAGTATTCGTCACACCTTCTACAGATACCGTCACTGACCCGGTTAAGTTAACATTGCCGGATGCGGCAGAAACCTGGGCATAGCCATTCCCCGTCGGAATATTCATCAGTAGGAATTGGCCAGATAGAGAACTAGGTACCGTAATTCCCGGGGCAATCTGCAGATTATTCGTACTTGCATCCCCATTGTAAATCACACCGCTTGCAGCTTGAGAAAATGGCTGCGTATTAGTCTGACTCCCGGCCAACAAATAATTACCATCCGGCGTTTGGGTATTCCCGATTTGCAGCAGATTTTGCAAGTTATTGGCTACGGTATACCCCATAGCCTGCCTGTCCTGCGCATTAACAGTAGCATTTGCAGCCGCCAAAGCGGTTTGCCGCAGAGACTGCAGCAATGTTGAGATGCTTCCCACCGTGGAGGATAAATTCTGCAGATTGGATTGAGCAATCGAGCTCGTTTGACCGTCCACGGCATAGGCCGCAAGTTGCTGATTAATTGCAATGCTTTGGGATTCAGCAACGGGGTTGCTGGCGGGGCTATTCACTGCTAATCCCGTCGCCATCTGTACATTCAGTTGAGTCAGGTTAGCCTGGTCCTGAAGAATGGCTGCAGTCGGTATCGAATAGGTTTCCGGAGTACTCAGACGAATGCTCAACTTACGCTCCTATACAACCTGCAAAAGACTCTGAAACAACGTGTTGACTGTCTGAATCACGGCAGCCGACGCCTGAAACGCTTGCGTATACTGTACAATCATACTCGCTTCTTGATTAAGGTTCACTCCGGAAATAGAGGACATAGCGTTAGTCGCCTGCGACTGCACTGTCTGCGCCGCCTGTAATCCTTGTTGTGCCACCTGAAGCGTATCCCCATAACTGTTGGTCATATTGGCGATGCCCTGATTTAGAGATGCACCCTGCGCCCCAGAAGTGACAACCCCCAAACTAAAACTATCCCCTGATACGGGAGCCCCACCTCCCCAAGAAAAAGTCTCAAAACTTCCAGCGTTTGGTCCATTAGACGGAAAAGCTATCGCCAGATTGGCTCCACTGGTGGAATAAGCACCCGTAGCAATAACCCCAGAACTGCTACCACTACCGGATGTTATTTGAAATGCACTACTACTCGTGAACTGTACCGCCAATGAATCCCCGAAATACCCTGATGCAACAACAGCACTTGCACCGCCACTGGTGCTCTGGATAGTCGGGTTCTGCAGTGTTACAGTGCCCGAGTTTGTAGACGCTCCACCATTGTATGAATATTGTGCAGTTCCACCACCCACATAAAGGGTGGACATATTCTGCCCATCCGTCATTGCCAAAGCGTTGGCGTTATTCCCAGGGGCTCCCGCTGTGAAGCTAAAAATATCATTGGTTGCTGGAGCACCCGTACCCCCCCATTGAAAACCAAAGTAAGCGCCTGTCGATGTAGCGCTTGCCCCGTATGAACTACCGCTATATGCAATACCTATGGCCAGCCCATTATTGGAAAAAACACCACTCCCCACACTCAATCCGCCAGTTGTAGTAATGTTATAGGTAGCAGAGGACCCGCTTGTAGCAAACTTCAAAGATAACACATCACCAAAATAGGCTGAGGATATCGCACCGGTACCGGACGTGCCTACCCCGGTCAATGCAGCACCGCTGGAAATTGATTCTGTGCCCTGAATGCCACCAGACAATCCATTTGCTGACGTATACTGACCCGGACTCGCCACATAGGGTGCGGCTGCTGCCAGGCCAGAGGGGTCCGTCATAACTACCTGTAAGGAACCAGCGGAAGCGGCTGCGGGGTCTATCAAAAAGCTATCTCCGATAGCGGCCGAACCGGTCGACCCACTAACGGTAATACCACTAAAAGTAAAGCCTGCTGGCAGTGTCCCACCGCCGCCAGACACACTCGACTGCGCTCCTGACGTATTGTTGGTTGCCACCCAATTCGTCCCATTGTAACTGAGCGTCCAAGTCGTCGGTGGTACAGTAGAAAGATTGGTAATGGTGGCGGTTATGGTCGCGTTGCCCGAATTGCTATTTTCAGGATACACCACCGGCCCGTTAATGGAGAAGATGGGCGCACCCGCCCCCCCACCCAAATTCAGCCCGAGGGTCTGCTGATGGTTCATTACCTGCGCCACGCCTTGAGCAAGAAGCCCGAGTTGCAGGCCAATCTGGTTCACTTGATTCTGCGCAGAAATGGCACCCCCAAGAATGCCACCAGCCAAATCAGCACGGGCTGCCGTCCCCGACAGGACAATTCCGCCGGACGGTACAATGCCCTGGTTTTGCGGGTTAAGAGAATACACG
This sequence comes from Acidithiobacillus ferrivorans, assembly GCA_018853935.1. Lineage (GTDB taxonomy): Bacteria > Pseudomonadota > Gammaproteobacteria > Acidithiobacillales > Acidithiobacillaceae > Acidithiobacillus > Acidithiobacillus ferrivorans. Next base: position 23,431 of record JAAOMR010000134.1, on the reverse strand, counting down.
ACGTTCGCCATCTGATTTTGGTAGACCCCGCCGGACATCACCGTAAATCCAAAGGCTTCCGTACCATTGACCAAAGTGAGGCCACCCTTGGTAAACACCGAGAGCGTACCATTGCTGTTTTGCAAGGTTTGAACCCCAACCTGAGCGGACAACTGCTGCACCAACGCATTCTGACTATCCAGCAGGCTGCTAGGCGGCTGTTCCCCTGCAGGGGTCTGCTGGAGGCTTTTGTTAATACCCGCGAGCTGCCGGGAAATATTGTTTATGGTCTGTACTGACTGCGTAATTTGCTGATTATCACTCGCCTGCGTGGAGCTCACCGTATTGGCGGCATTTTGAATCTGGGTTGCTAGATTGCCCCCTTGAGAGAGCACACTCTGACGATAGGGTATGCTAGAAGGGTTTGTGGTAAGGGTTTGAACCGAGGCAAAAAACTCGCTCATAGATTGCGCCAGCCCGGTCTGCCCGGATGACACAGGGAATATGCTGGAAAGACTGTTCAAAACCGTTTGCTGAGTACTAAAGCCGGAGGCTACAGCATTTGCATTCAGCACCTGGCTTTGTGCATAACTGCTAAAGCTGCGCTGAATAGATTGGGTATGCACTCCATTACCCAGCGAACCGAAGCTTGAAACCTGTGATGCATTGGCTGAAAAAACCGGAGTTTCGTTCACATACCCCGGCGTACTTTCGTTAGCAACGTTATTACTAGCCGTTTGCAGTGCATTGGTATCTGCCAGAATCCCTGACAAGCCAATCTGGAGTATGCTATTGAGCGACATGGAAACTCCTTTCTTTTTTTGCATTATCCTACCCACAACCCTATTCTTATTTACGACACAAACGCGCTCAAGGTTCTCCAGTTATGGCCAAAAGAAGGGGATTGCCCGCAGTGGCGGCAAGTTTGGCCCCATAGTTCGGGTCCGTCGCGTATCCACCAGCCTGCAATTGAACTCCAAACTGCTGCACGTTACCACCCACCCCAATCACCCCCGGGTAATGTTGCTTAATTAAATCCGCATAGTGCTGCATACATGCGCCAACGCTGGGGAAGTTTCTGAAAAACGCCTGCACATGCTGCTCAACGCCGTGCAAATACTCAGTCGTGCTGGAAAGCAAGTGCGGCTGACCTGGAAGGGCCTTGATACCAAACAGGTTGTTGCCTAGCACATGTTGGCCCCAGCCAGTTTCCAGGGCCGCCTGTGCGACAATCAGCCGTGGTGCAATACCTAAAGCTTGCCCAATCTGCTCAGCATAGGGCAGTATTTTATGGATAAAAGTCTTGGCATTAGCTGCCAGTGCCTCAGGTAGAGGAGCGCCCGCTGAGACCCTCCCCATAGGCGCATTAGTGCTCACTTCCAATGTAGGCATTGCCTGTTGTACCGGCAAGTGGAGAGCCTTATCGAGCAGTGGCACCAGCCCCATACCATTACCCACCGTGGCAATCTGATTGGCCATGGACTGCATGTACAGGTCCTGATAACTACTGGCACCCGGTACCGACCCGAAGACCTTGGGCATGGAAGCTTGCAACATTTCGTCCAGAAAAACACCGGCAAAACGACGTACAGCGCTCTCGGATCGCGCTTCATATGTCGAGGATGCTGCGGGGCTTTTCATTGTCATAGACGATGCTTGCTTGGGGGGCATGGTCAGTGCGGTCATAGGAGGCAACACCATCAAATGATCTTTATGCGGGCATGAAGTGAGCCTGCAGCTTTCATGGCTTCCAGGATGGAAGCCAACTGAATGGGTGTCGCCCCCACCGTATTCAGGGTACGCACCACATCCTCCAGGGTTGCCATATGCGTCATCAGCACCAGATGCGCGGTATGCGTCTTAATGCCAACCTTGGACCTTACTGCAACCACGGTCTGCCCTCGTCCGAATGGATTGGGTTGACTCACCAAAGGCTGGTTTTTTACAGTCACCGAAAGACTTCCTGTGGCGACGGCACAAGGGGTTATCCGCACATTACCCCCGATCACGACCGTCCCATCCTGAGCATTGATCACCACCACGGGTTCTGGTGCTGGTGTGTGAACTGGAATCTGTTCTAGAGCGGCGATAAAGCTGACCCGCGCATTCTGTGCGGCTGGCGCCTGAACTGCTATATTCGCGGATCCCATCGCCGCAGCTGTACCAGGAAAAACCGCATTAATCGACTCAACTGCCCGTGCGGCAGCCACGTATCCCGGTCTTCGCAATAACAATATGACGGGACCAGGTGGGTCTACTTGAGGGGTCGCCATTTCCACCACAGCACCTGAAGAAATTTGGCCTACCGTCGGGTTGTTCAGTACTTTTAGCGCGGCCGCACCTATGGCTGCAGCCCCTGTCACCAATACGGACCCCTGTGCCTGCGCATACACCTGCCCATTGGCGGCATGCAGCTGCGTCATGAGCAACACGCCACCGCGCAAGCTTTGCGCATTACCCACTGCGGAAACTGTCACCGTGAAATGCTGCCCAGGTTTCGCATCCGGTGGAATGGAACCCGTAACCATCACAGCAGCATCATTATTGGGCTGCATAAAAGCTGCAGGTGGTAGGTTGATACCCATATGTCGCAGCATGTTGGTAATCGTCTGCGTGGTATAAGGCACTTCGGTCGTCTGATCCCCTGTCCCAGGCAACCCCACCACCAAACCATAACCGATGACATTATTAGTGCGATTGCCGGCAATACGTGCCATCTCACCAATCGTCTCAGCCTGTGCCTCAACCATATTCAGGAGACCCAAAAATAGCAACAATCCCAAGCAGAATGCGCGCATCTGCCGGCTCATCAAAATGGCCAAACAGACAGAAAGAAACGTGCCAGCCAAGGCATGCGGGCGGCTTCATACCCTTGTCCAGTGCCTGCGTACTGGACCGCCGCGTTGGCAACATCAGTGGAAGGTACCGTATTATATGTACTAATGTCCTCAGTACGGACAATGCCAGAAATCCGCAACCATTGCCCGCCGGTGCCAGTCCCACTATTAATCCGTGTTTGCCCTAACAACTCGAGATTTCCGTTGGGAAGCACTTTCGTCACAGTCGCGGCCAGCGTGCTGACAATGGAATTGCTTTGCGTTGTCGCCCCTGCGCCGACGCTACTATTATTAGATGATGCGGTAATGTTTGGCGAGACTTTAGCACCGCCTACATTTCCGAAACTTAGTGGAAGCCCGAAAAAACTGCTGATAGCATCACCAATGGAACTCTTGCGACTTGTTGCGTTGTTGATCGCATTGCTTGCTGTCGCATTCTCAATAATATCAACTGTAATAACATCCCCAACACGCCAGGGTTGATGATCAGAGAACCAGTTGACGGAATTTTGGGGTTGATAAATTTGCCCATTGGCCAGCACAGGGGCCGTCTTTTCCATAGGAGGCAAAGGGAGCGGCTGATAAGCCTTAGGCTTATGAAAAGGCATATAGGCACAGCCACCCAGAACCATACACAGGATTGGCCCTATTAGCCCGCACTGCCAGGTACGGGATGCGGTCATAAGTTTCCCAAATACCCCAGCATCTGATTCACCGCATTCGCCAAATCCGTACCCAGTTGGTAGGAACGCTGAGCGGTTATCATATCGACCATGGAGTTCACCACATTTACATTGGATGCCTCCAAATAGCCCTGCATCACCGCACCAGTACCATTTATAGTGGGCTGTTGGATATTCGGTGCTCCCGACGCCCCAGTTTGCAACAGCAGATTGTTACCCATCAACTGCATGCCCGCCGGATTTTGAAAAGTTGCGATTTGAATCTGGCCCACCTGGGTCGCCGTCGTCTGTCCGGGCAACTGGACCGTCACCGTGCCATCCTGTGCAATCGTAATGGACGTCGCATTGGTAGGAATTGTAATAGGTGGCTGCATCAAGTAGCCATTTGCCGTCACCAACTGACCGTTCTGATTCAACTGCAAGGCCCCATCCCGTGTATATGCAATGGTACCATTTGGCATCAGAATTTGGAAAAATCCATTGCCATTGATCGCCGTATCCAGGCTGTCTCCGGTCTGTGTCAAATTCCCCTGTGTTTCGATGGGCTGCGTTCCCGCCACTTGAACACCTGTCCCCAGCTGCAGTCCAATGGGTAACCGAGTTTGGGTCGAAGATAGGGCTCCAGGTTGCTGGACATTCTGGTAAACCAGGTTCTGAAAAAGGGTGCGTTGCCTCTTAAAGCCAGTGGTATTCACATTGGCCAGGTTGTTGGCCGTTACATCAATTTGGGTTTGCGCTGCTTCCAAGCCGGTACGTATGGTCGAGAGTGCCCGTAACATTAAAATTCTCCTTACAAGTTACTGGCGATATTTTGCGCCGATTTATCATCCGCCGAAATGGTTTGTTCGGCCTGAGTTTCCCACTGGAAAAGCCGGGATGCGGATATCATGTTGACCATGCTCGACACAGGATTGACATTGCTACCTTCTAGCGCCCCACTGACAAGCGTCGCGGCGCTCGGCGTTGTATCAAGTGGTCCACCGGCTGTTGGCTGGAACTGGTTGGCCCCTGATTCGGTGACACTTGACGCAGGAGGGTCCACCACGAGTATTTGTCCTACGCTTACCGCCTGGGCATTCGGAGTATTTGGAGTTACCGAAACTGTCCCATCGCTCCCCACGGCAACTGTGGCACCAGCTGGCACAAACAGGGGCGCGCCGCCCACACCGAGAACCGCCTGGCCATTCTGGTTTACCAACATTCCGTCACTGGATGCGGTGAAGTTCCCATCGCGCGTATAGGCTTGCGCGCCACCTTTGGACTGCACTACAAAAAAACCAGAGCCATTAATGGCTACATTAGTAGGAATCCCCGTTTGCTGCAGGGGTCCCATGGACATGTCCCAGCCATTCCCTTGCGACATCACATCAACCCTGTTCGGCTGACCCTGGTAAAAGAATGGCAAGGCTCGAAATGCTACCTGTTCCCTTTTGTAACCCGTCGTCCCGGCATTGGACAAATTATTTGAAACGACGTCCATGCGTTGCGCTGCCGCCTGCATGCCCGTCATCGCGATATAAGCCGAACCTTCCATCACCCACCCCTTACAACACTAAAATAGCTTGAGTATCCTGCTGTTCTATTTTGATCGTTTGAGTATTCGCTTGATAGGCCTGCTGCGCGACAATCATATTCACTAACTGGGCAGATAAATTTACATTAGAAGCCTCTATCGTACTGGCATTAATAACACCCACCCCTGCCACACCGGGAGCGTTTACCAATGCAGGCCCAGATTGTGTTGTGGCGGTCCAGAGATTACCACCTTCCGGCGTTAGTCCTTGTAAATTTGTAAAATTCGCGAGCGCCAATCGGCCTACCGCCTGTGTCTGTCCATTACTATATTTTGCTTGAATTATACCATTCGAACTAACCCCTATTCCATTGTATGACCCAGGGGCATAGCCATTCACATTCTCGGAAACAACACCATTTGGAGAATTCGTATAGGTTGTACCGGAAAAGTTGAAAGTTACAAGATTGGCAGTACCAGAAGCGGAACCATTTCCCCAGTTTATACCAGATGCCACGCCAGAGTCCGACGACGCTCCACCCGTCCCTGATGAGAAAGTGCCGCTAACAAGTTGCCCTGTCGTGCTGAAAAGAAGTGTCCCTGTTAGCACCAAACCACTTGAATTCCCAGTGCCACTAGAGATGTGAACGATTACGGTCGTCCCAGTAGTCGATGTCGATGTCGACCCCGAAGAGAAAGTTTCGCTCAGCGTATGGGAATTTCCAAGACTATCAAACACCTGAACCGTCGGAGCATACCCAGCATTAGTGCTTGAATCTAAATTGTAGACCAGATTTGCCTGGCTGGTCTGCTTGGGTGCCATATTACTTTCATTCACTATTATATTAGAAGTGGAATTTAGGAAGGTGGCTCCGGAAGTTCCGCTGGCCTGCGAGGAAACGGCATATCCCTGAACAGCTAGGCCAGCATTATTTTCCAGTATCCCCCCACTACTGAGCGAAAACTGACCGTTACGCGTATAAGCTGGGGTTCCATTATTACTATTTACGATAAAAAACCCGGGGCCAGAAATTGCCAAGTCATTTGGATTCGACGTCGTCTGTAGGGAACCTTCGCTAAAATTCTGGGAAAGTGCTGCGGTTGCCACCCCCATACCCGGCGTGGTGTTAGCACCTGCCGAACCTGCCAGAGACGCCGCATACATATCTGCAAACTGAGCGTTGGAACTTTTAAACCCTACCGTGTTGACATTGGCAATATTGTTACCAATGGTATTCAAATTCGTTTGTGCTGCATCCAAGCCACTTAAAGCAGTATTGTAACTCATGAGCTTCTCACTCCTTATGCCTTAGTGGTACTGCCGCTGGTTGAAGTCGTTTTGCTACCAACCGTCTGCACTGCCGCCGTCAGCGCCGTCAACTGACTGCTGATCTGCTGCAGAAGTTTGTCTGCATTGTCAACACCACTCGCAGTGGTAAAACCCGCTATTTCCTGGGCCAACTGGCTGTTACTGACTGGTTGCGCCGGGTTTTGATTTTTCAGCTGCGTCACCAGCAAGGTCAAAAAGTTCTGTTCGGTCATGGTGGAACCGGTTGTTAACGCACCACTCATTGAACTGCTAGCAGTACTGGCTGCCGCCTGTGCGTTCACATTCGCCGAACTTGCTGTGGCGGAATTCGCCAGCATTGTACTGATTGAGGACATCGGAATTACCCCCTGGAATTAAATTGATAAGGTCTTGAGGGCCACCGTTTTCAGTACGGTAGCCGCCGTTACATTGTCTTGATACGCCCGCGATGCTGATATCATATCCACCATGCTGGCTATGGGGTTGACGTTGGATTCCTGCACGTAGCCCGCCGCATTTGCCAACGGATTCCCAGGCTCGTAGATATTACGAAAAGGCTGCTGACTCGCCACAACACCGGCTACGCGTACACTATCGAGGCCCCCACTGGCAGCGACAGGTTGTGCGGCGAAAACCACCTCGTGTGCACGATAGGGTTGCCCCGTACTTGAAGTGACACTATTCGCATTCGCGAGATTACTGGTCGTCGTTGCCAGGCGTACAGACTGCGCGTACATCCCGGCGGCGGCCACGTTCATGGCCTGCATTAAGGACATTTTATTTCCTCTTTAATCAATATGTTGCTGCCGTAGCTATGGCGTCCAGCATGGCGGTCACAGCGCCCTGCGTAAATGTCGCATCGGTTTCGCTCGCGAGCGCCGCCTTGGTCAAGTCCACCATAGCTTGCTGTGGATCCACGGAATTGCCATCCAACCCGACGGGATTGCCCCGTTGATACTGAATGTACTTGTGCGCATTGCCGACGCCTTGCGAGGACGGCGTCTTAAGCGCAGCTTGAAACGCTTCTCTAAAATTGAGGTTGCGCGCTTTATAGCCCGGTGTAGACGCATTTGCCAAGTTGGAAGTCAGAACCTCCAGCTGAACGTTTCGCAGGGCCAGAGCATTCCCCATATATGTAATACCCGAAAGCACCGTCTCACCCCCCATCAGCAACCGTGATCCTAAATACTACCGACTGAAAAATATATGCAAACTATGTGCCAATACAATCTCACTGTTTCTATGTATTTTTTTCCAGGACACACTCCCAATCCCACCCCCAAAATCGCCTCTTCTCAGAACGATTCGTCTGAGCCATCGCCAGCACGCTGTCCGCCTGATATAGCAAATCCCGGGTAACGATGATGCTTGGTGAGTTGGTAGGATGCAAACTTAGAACGAGACTTGGCGGCGCAGAAAGCCGCACAACTTTGTTGCAGTGGGCTTCCAGAACAGGTGCGATACGCTCCATTCTTGTGGCGATATCGTGCACATTCTCGATATTCGCAACAATTAGTCCATAAACACCCAGTCCAATCATATCTATCATATCAGATGCGGACAATGCCCCCAGCAATTTTCGCTTGAGTGCTTTACAATCCGTTTCTGTCGGGACGCCGACCTGAAGGACACCCACAGCGAGCAAAGTCCCTCGTCGGCGTGTACGTATCATGGCAGCATTTACGCGCTCCAGAAACGCCTCAGCGTGAGGGGGATCAAACATATTCGAGTACTACTCCATGCGAGGAACGGTTGCATCCGAAAACCATCTGCGGACCGCTGGCAACACCATGTACAAGCAATTGCGTAGAACCATCAGCCACACCCATAGGGTTAGGAACCGCAGGAAACCGATACTCATCTCCCAGGCGAAGGCAAAGATGCCATAAAAGGGTATGCTTCCCCAAGGCAACAGAAACAGTGAAGTATCCGCTGCCAGCACAAACGCTAGCACCATAAGCCAGCGAGTAGCGGGATGCATCGCCATCGGAGACCTCTTCGGCTTTCTTTCTTTCTTGCCGGACTTTGCAGCAGCAGGTTTGGCCATAAAATTTGATTTCCTACAGACTGAACGATGCTATGTGGTGTATATAACATTAAGTCGGACCGGAAGCAAAACCCATAACAGCAGTCATTCTCAAGCCCACTCCAGTAGGGTCACCTCGTCCGCATTGAGTGCTCATAATCTAGGCATGTTGCCCACGCAAGGGGGACGCGGGCAGCCAAACCGATAGTCCTCTGGTCAAGCTCTTTGAGGGTTCAGCTGGGCTCTTTGCCCATTACCAGGTTGAGTTCAAGGTGACATTAAGACAAGCCAATCGGCGGCTCTTGCGGAATATTAGTCAATTGCGGCACAATCGTGTCAGTGACAGGCCTGAATGGAGACCGCGTAGGAAGCGTATATGAGCAGTAGAGCCCAAGACGATTTAGAAGAAATCGAAGAGCAGAACAGAAAGTCGTCCGAGGGCAACGCGGGCACTGAGCGCTGGTTGATTTCCTATGCTGATTTCATGACCCTGCTTCTGGCTTTTTTTATTGTTATGTTTGCCATCTCCCAAGTCAACAAAGCCAAGCTAGAGGGCTTCGAGCATTCGATGCAGGTAGCCTTTGGGGGTCGCCCTCCAGTAGTACGTACCGCCCCCCCAAAAGCCAACGAACCCTTCCATCACCTACCTTCACCGGTGCCTCTAGTTGCGGTTCCTCCTGCAGTTGAACAGGCCATTCGACAACAGGAGCGTGCCATGGCACAGATGGAGTCGCGCCTGAATCGGGTATTAAAGCCACTTATTGAAGCCCACCAAGTGAGCATTGTGCATACCACCACTGGCGACCGTATTCGCATCAACGCCCAAGTGCTGTTTCCCAGCGGTAGTGCGCAGCTGGCACCGAAAGCACTGGCGATTGTCGATAGTATCGGCAACGTACTGAAACCCCTGACCTACCGAATTTTTGTCGAAGGTTATACCAATCGACTACCCATTCGCACGGCAAAGTTCCCCTCCAACTGGTACCTTTCTGCGGCCCGCGCTATTTCCGTTGTGAACCGCTTTGTAGGCGACGGAGTTAATCCCAACCAGTTAAGCGCCATTGGTCGCGGCAAATATCATCCAACCCTACTTTACACACCTGCCACTCTACAGAAAGCCTTGGTCGCCAATCGCCGGGTCACTGTTGTGGTACAGGGAAACACGAAGATCATTATGCGAGAAATTACACAAATGTCTAATCAAGGAAAGACGATGCCTGGAGTAAAGCCATGACCATCAAGACGGACTTGAAATATCTGGTGGTGGATGACTTCGCCACCATGCGCCGCGTGGTGAAAAGTCAGCTACGAGAATTGGGGATAGAGGATATGGACGAAGCTGAGGATGGGCAAGATGCCTTGAACGTTCTCAAAAAAGGGGGAATTGGCTTTGTCGTTACCGATTGGAATATGCCCAACATGCAGGGTATCGACTTACTCCGCGCCATTCGCTCCGACCCGACACTACGCCATCTCCCGGTGCTGATGGTTACAGCAGAGAACAAAAAAGAAAACATCATTGAAGCGGCTCAAGCGGGGGTGAACGGCTACATCGTTAAACCCTTTACCGCTGATGTTCTCAAGGAAAAACTCGAAGCCATTTTCAAACGCCTGGAGGGTGCCAAATGACACGCCGCACTAATCGCACCACCCCAGCACCCACCGACATGTCACCAACCCATTCTGGCGCTCCTGTGCATGAAACTGACTTAACGGACTCCACGAGCAAGTCCGGAAAGCCCAATGGTCTGCGTTTGCTGGCGGAAGCCGATCTGCTGCTCAATCAGGGGCTACGCCGGATTGCCGGTGCTGGGCAGGACTTGCCCGATGCCTGCAATCCCATTGAAGAAGCCCTGGCGCTGTCCGAAACGCAGACCATGAGTACCTTGGAGGCACTGGATACCGCACAGGCGGCGATCCGGCGCATTCAGAAAACACAGCAGGGCTTTATTGATGAGGACATCGGCACCGTCAAAACGGCCATGGCGACCATCCTGAATTCCCAACAAGGTCAGGATTTAGCCGGACAACGGCTGAAAAAAGCCCTGCGCCTGTTGCAGGCGGTTAATGAACGCATCAGTCTGGCGCTGGTAAGTTTGCAGGAAAATCTGGGCATCCCTAACAGGGATATCCTACCAAACGAGCAGACTGAAGATACGGGGTCGCCACATGAGGATACTATTGTCGGACGCACCGACGCGACAGCCCTCGAAGAGGCCATTCGAGGCCAGCACATTGAACAGGATGACGTGGATGCTTTGCTCGCCGAATTGGGGATTTGATCATGGATATGGAAATTCTGCAGGACTTCCTGCCCGAAGCGACGGAGTTATTGGAAAACGCTGCCAGCGAAGCTCTCACGCTAGAAAAAAACCCGGATGATGATAATGCCATCGCAGCGCTGTTTCGGGCTTTTCACACCCTCAAGGGGGGCGCGGGGTTTCTCGAAGCCACCGCCATGGTGGAATGGTGTCATCACCTAGAAGATTTGCTGGATAAGGTGCGCAATAAAAGCCTGCGCATCACCCCGGAGATGGTTGATGTCATCCTTAAAGGGATTGATGTGATTCACGATATGCTCGGTGCCTTGCAGCAAGGGGATTATCCATCTTCTGGACCCGACGACTTAAGTCTGGTAATACGCAATATGGCTAAGGGTTTGCCATCGACGGGGTTGCAACCGACCACCAGAAACGACGCGCCAATTGGTGATGCAATTATGGAGCAGACCTCTACTCCGACCACCACCACAGGGGCAACACCAGTACGCCCGCACACCGAAGGTATCCTGCATGTAGAACTGCGTTCCCGAGAAGATGGCTCTAAGGGTTTATATCTGCAACATGGCGGTACTGCAACAGTCACCGCTACAGATTCATCTTGTCCCGTGGAAACCGGAGAAGACGTCATTTCCGAAGACGAATTCGAAAAGTATTTGGACCAACTCTACGGTGAAGGCAAAATACCCGGAGATTTACCAGTAACCCCATCGAAATCGGAAGTCCAGGCAGCCCCTAGCGATGTTTGTCCGGGTACAACCTCTTCGCACGTCGCAACGCCCCCCCCCGTACAGCCTGCCGCCGCTAAAAAACCTGGCAGCATGGAAAGTCATACGGAAGTCGCCGAGAGTACTTTGCGGGTAGAGGCATCGCGGTTGGATGCCGTCATGAACCAGGTCGGTGAGCTAGTTCTTTTACGCAATCGCTTTGCGGCCGCGGTCCAGGCGCTGACCCAGGAAAATGAAGATATGTCCCGCATCGCTCGGGAAATGGACCTTACTGTCAACGACATGCAAGGCACAGTTATGCGCCTGCGGATGCAACCCTGTAAACGCCTTTTCCAGCAACTCCCCCGTGTCGTTCGCGACACCTCCCGGCAAATCGGGAAAAACGTTAAGCTGCTCATCGAGGGGGAGGAAGTCGAAATTGACAAAACCGTTGTCGATGCGCTCTCCGCACCTCTCGTGCATTTGGTCCGCAATAGCCTGGACCACGGCATTGAGTTGCCTGCTGATCGAAAGATGCTGGGCAAGCCTGAAACAGCCACCCTACGGGTAGCAGCGATTCATTTGGGCGACAAAGTGCGCATAGAGGTATCCGATGACGGCCAGGGTATAGACCGGCAACTGGTTACGCGCAAGGCGGTGGAAAAGGGGTTGATTTCTGCAGACGAAGCCGCTCGCTTGTCGGAGCAGGAAGCTGTTGAACTCATCTTTATGCCCGGCTTTTCCACCAACGACCAGGTAACCGAAATTTCTGGGCGCGGGGTGGGCATGGACGTAGTCAAGGAAACCACCCATCAGTTACGTGGACGACTCGATGTACGCACTGAAATCGGTCGCGGGACCACCATCGCCATGGAATTCCCCCTGACCCTGGCGGTTCTGCCTGTCCTTTATCTCCGTTTGCGACGCGAAATCTATGCCCTGCCCATTTCCGCCGTCGAAAGCTTGCTCGAAGTAGAGGCGGCACGGGTACATCAGATTCAGGGGCGTTCCTTGTACCGGGTTGGCGGCGAACAAATCGTTCCCATGATCGATTTAGGAGCCGCGCTCTATAATAAACCACTCCGCCTCGGCAGTGAACCCACCGATGGCATCCTCACCGAGCGCGGTCTGCTCATCGTCTCGGAGGTGCTCGGCAATGAGGACTCGGTGGTTAAACCTATGGACTTCATGCCGGAAGGAAATTGGTATCAAGGTGCCACCATCTCCGGTAAGGGTGACGTGGTACTAATTCTTGATGTTGGTGCCGTACTGCGTTCAGGGCTTGCCCAGCAGCAAAAAGAGGTGGCGTGATGGATATGGAACAAACGATGCGGTTGGTGGACGCCTCGCATCAGATGGATAAAACCATGGCTTCGGGATTACGGGAGATTGACCGCCGAGCGCTCAATGCCTTGGTGCTCGTCAAGCGTCATGGCAACGTCCTGGCAGGATATGGTGTCGTGGCTCAGGCTTTTCGGGAGCGCGCCGCCACACTCAAAGCGTCTGCCAAGGAAATGCAACAATTCGTGGGGCCACTGATACAGACTCAAATGCGTATATTGCAGCACGAACGGCTGGCGGAATCCTTCGCCCGTATGGCGAAACTTACAGGACAAGAGTCCTGCCCTTCTCTTGCCAGTGCTCGAGATAACTGGAAGAAAGTGGTGGCCAACGAAAATGGGGAGGCCCAAAGCCTGCTGCGGCAACTGCTTCAGGCCGTCGACGTCATTCAGGTGGGCATCGCTGAACAAGAATATGTGGTGGTAAACGGTCGCATAGAGGCAGCCTTGTCTGAAGGTGCAGGTGCACCTTTGATGCGGGTTTCTCGTGATATGGGTGCCGCTGTCGATGTCGTTAATCAGGCCATCCGCCAATATCGTAGTCAATTAGAGGAGAGTTTAAGTGAAAGCATTGCCGGTCTTTGAACAAGGGAATCATCGTTGGTGGATACTCTATGACCAGGACGAACATCGTGTCATCGATTCCAATGTCTACATCATGGAATCCGCAGATAATGGCATTCTGTTTGACCCCGGCGGCTTTGAGATTTTTCCGCAGGTATTCTCGGCCATGGTGGAAGTAATTCAGCCCTCCATCATTCAGTCGGCCTTTATCTCCCATCAGGACCCCGACATTGCCTCCAGTCTGCCGCTGTGGAATGCCTGTAACAGCAAAATTAAGTGGCATATGCCGAAGCTCTGGGAAGGCTTTATTCGCCATTATGGAGCACTGGAAGCAGACTTTGCTGGAATTCCTGATGAAGGGGGAGATGTCCTCATTGGGGACAAGAAACTTCAATTTGTACCTGCTCACTATTTACACGCGTCGGCGAATTTTCACGCCTATGACCCAGCCGCCAAAGTCTATTTCTCGGGCGACGTGGGCGCTGCGTTGTTACCGCCCGGCCATGACGCATGGTTGGACCGTCGGGATACCAGTGGCAAGGCTTTTGATGCGCATATTCAAAACGCGAAATACTTTCATCAGCGCTGGATGCCCTCCAATGACGCGAAACGCGACTGGTGCCAACGGGTCAGTCAGTTGGATATTGACTTTCTCTGCCCTCAGCATGGGGCTATCTACGCCGGTGACAATGTACAGCGTTTTCTCAACTGGTTTGATGGCCTCAATGTCGGCATTGGTATTTCGCGCTAACATAATCTTTCTAGAAGCTTTTTTAATCAAGGATTAAATATGGATAGGGAACAATTACTGGAATATGCCCAAGCGTTATTAGGGCCTCTTTCTAGTCTGGAAATGCTGTGTGAGGCGGATGAGAAGATGGATAACGTCATATTTTATATGAATCAATCTGCCATTGAAACGATGAATTTACATCATGGACACCTGAATCCTTTGTTACGCGGAGCTGATGTGCGCACGGCATTGGGCAATTCCATTCACCAATTCCACAAGGCCCCGGAACACATTCGGAATGTGTTCCGCGACTTAACTTCCGGGAAAATTCAGACGCAGGAATCGGAACTCACCCTCGGTAGGGTTACATTCGCCCTTAATTTTACGGCAATCAAAGATGCCGCCGGTAAAACTCTTGCTTTCCATGCCTCTTGGCGTGACATTTCTTCGCGCAAGCTCTCTGAAAATGTTATCACCGAAATGGGTCACAATGCGAATGCAAACGCCACATCCCTCACAGATACCGCTAAAGAGACGTCAAGCTCCATGAAGGAGGTTGGAAATACGCTGCATAGACTCAGCCAATCTATCGGGGAAAATCGTAAAGCTTCCCAAGGCCTCATTGCTGAAGTTGGTGCCATTGGTAGAATTGCGCAAACCATACGAGAAATTGCCTATCAGACGAACCTGCTCGCCCTCAATGCAGCTATTGAAGCCGCGCGCGCAGGAGAGCATGGTCGAGGATTCGCCGTAGTGGCCGATGAAGTGCGCAATCTTTCCAAGCGTGTGCAGGAAGCTACGGAGGAGGTGCAAAGCAACATCACGGCCATAGAAAAATCTGCCAAAGCCATAGAAGGCGCAAGTCAGACGGCTGAAGAAAAGGCACATGGTGCTGAATCAATTACGGTTTCTCTCGATAGAAAAGTTACTTCTCTCAACAGTCTGGCGGCACAAATGACGCTCAATGCGGCTAAGAACGACCACCAACTTTCCATACGCAAAGCAATCCTAGACGTCAACAGTCGCAATCCTGCATCCTTAACGGCAAATATCCTCAACGCCCACCAATGCCAACTTGGCACATGGTATGATGGTATCGGAAAAACCTTCTTTGGAGACCTTCCTGCCTTTCGAGAATTAGACGTCTCCCATGTTCAGTTGCATCAAACGACCAAGGCAATATATACGGCTTTACAATCAGGGCATCAGGATCAAGCTATACGCGACAGCACGGATGTTGTGGCTCATGAGCAGGAATTCCTTGAGAAACTACGTGCGCTCAGCGCTTCCATTAGTTCGCAGCAAGGATAAGGGGAGTTGACATGAGTGAGATTCTGCAGGAGGTCGACGCACGCTCTAAATTGGCGGGCACCAACAAGTTTGAACTTCTCGTTTTTCGCCTGGGTGAGGATAATCGCTCGAAAACCCGGGAGTTGTTTGGTATCAATGTGTTCAAAGTCCGTGAAGCCCTGGTTATGCCCGCCATTACCCCTATGCCGGGAGCGCCTGAACATGTCATGGGTGTAGCCAATATTCGTGGACAAATCATCCCTGTGATCGACTTGCCAGGGGTGGCTGGCTGCACACCCACGGGATTACATATTCTTCTGGTAACCGAATATGAACGCTCTGTTCAAGGGTTTGCTGTGGAAGAGGTGGAAGAAATCAAACGGCTAGAGTGGAGCCGGGTGGTGTCCGCCGAGGTTTCAGCTGCGGGAGGTCTGGTTACCAGCCTGGCGCGTCTTGATGAAGATGATGAAAAAGGCCGGTTAGCCCTCGTACTCGATGTTGAGGCGATTCTTCGGCAAGTACTCCCTTCTCGTTTCAAGGGGGGGGATGAAATGAATCAAACCCATACGGTTACCATTCCTAAGGGGGCACTTATTATCTATGCCGACGACTCTGGAGTCGCTCGCACTCAGATTGAAAAGGCCCTCACCAAGCTGGGGCTTCCGTTCCTAGGCACTAAGACAGGCAAAGAGGCATTTGACAAAATACAGGAATTTGCGCAGGCAGCAAAGGCTTCAGGCACGCCCGTGCGTGATAAGATAGCGATGGTGTTGACTGATTTGGAAATGCCGGAAATGGATGGTTTTACCCTGACCCGCAAAATGAAAGAGGATGAATCCCTCAAGACAATACCCGTGGTTATCCACTCTTCTCTTTCTGGTTCGGCTAATGAAGCCCATGCGAATAGTGTCGGTGCTGATGGTTATGTCGCGAAATTCCTTCCTGATGAACTGGCACGCGCGGTAGCAAAAGCCATAGCCCTTCCGGTTACGGCTTAACCGGGGCCATCCTGATGCCCGCCGTAGTCATGCGTCAATCAGTGCGGAATACTGTTGGATCACTGCACATCTACGAAATTTTTAACAAATGTTTTACCCCAGGCCAGAAGAACGAAGTGCTGCGCGCTATAGAACAGGTTTTAGTGGGTTGTTTAGTCAAAACGCGGTGCGCACGGATTTTTGCGGCGCGCCGCCATTTCGTTAGCTTTCATCAAGATTACTTTAATGAGTCGGTGATTCACTTGCCTCCAACTGATTTTGTCATCTCTTATTTGGGATTGACGGCACCCCATTCAAACAGATTAATAAGAGAGCTTTGTCGTCTCCATGCACCAGGTTTCTGGTTAAACCTGAATCACTATAAAGCACAAAATTGGTTCTCGGGAGTTGCACAGTTTTTCTTCCCATGTGAAATGCGATTCACAGCATTCATCACCAGAACATTGCAAAAAATGCGAGATTTGTGTGTTCTGCACCCGAAGTTGAAGAAAATCGCTGCATGCGTGGTGAGTATCAAGCAGGTAGCCTTATGCCTTACCCAAGGTTTTTATGCCTATCAAGGGTATTATGCAGATAAACGAAAATCCGTTCCGTATGTAGGCATTCATGCCTCCTCTAGCGTGATGGACATGCTCATCTTTAATTTATCACGCCCACATTTTAAGCTAAACACGGTCGCATATTTGTGTATTGGCACCTGGCTTTGCTACCAACTCTTGCGATTAAGTTCCGCTCGATGTCGCGAACGAATAACCTCAATATCCTGTTTTATTCATAAGGTTGTAGCATCGGATCTTCTTCTTTGGTTATGGGTGCTGTACCCTACGCATCCTAATCGATATCGCAAAACTGAACAATCCACTCCATTTCAGCGCGGTCTTCTCGCTCAGGCCATAGCGCGTGAGCTCATAAATCCTGCCGATCCGGACGCTTTCTATCTTGCATTCTGCCTTACCGACTTATGTTCACTGTGCGGTACGCGTGCCGCTGTATTGTCGGATGGACTTCATTTGCGTGAAAGTATCGCGAACATGCTGCGGCGTCAGGGCATTGAACAGAATATCATTACTCTATCCATTTGCTTGAAATCTGACGAAACAGATGAAGTTGTTCGGTTATGCCAAAAGTTAGGCATTACTCTTTCCCCCCATCAACAAGCAAGGGATAAATCTGCATCAACCTTATCTGACTCAGCCTGTTTAATTGAGCGAACTGTAAATCAGTCGTCTTTCTATGGCACGAATTAGCTGAATGAAAAATAATTCTGTCATCAAACCGACTCCCCCGCCGAAAGACTTTTCTAGCCAACTCATCGGCCAGTCTCCTGTATGGAAACAGGTCCTGTCAGATATTCACAAATTAGCAGCTGCCCCTTATATGGCAACATTATTGCTTACGGGCGAGACAGGGACAGGTAAAGAAGTCGTGGCCAGAGCGGTGCATGAGGCCTCCGACCGCAAACACAAATCCTTCATGGCGGTCAACTGTGCAGCCATTCCCGCAGACCTTCTGGAAAGCGTACTTTTCGGCTATGAAAAGGGTGCATTCACCGGCGCACTGCATCGTACACCCGGTCGCTTTATGCAAGCTGATGGGGGCACGTTGCTGCTCGACGAGGTGGGAGATATGCCTTTGCCTCTACAAGCCAAAATTCTACGCGTTCTGCAAGAAAAGGAGGTGGATATTGTCGGTGGACGGGAACCGTACAAGATTGACGTGCGTATCATTGCCGCAACCCATCAAAATCTCCAGAATTTGGTTATTCAAAAGCGTTTCCGCGAAGACTTGTTTTATCGACTCAATGTGTATCCTATAGAACTTCCACCGCTACGGGAACGTAAGGAGGATGTTCCACGGCTTTTTGCTTTTTTTGCCCAGCAACTGCACAAAAAAGGGTTCCCAGAATTACAACTGACCGAGGCCGCACGCAATCAGCTTGAAGCCTATGAATGGCCTGGTAATGTGCGTGAATTAAACAATCTGGTGCAACGGTTGGCGATTAGCCAGGGGTGTATAGGCACAGGCGAAGATGGGGATGCATTCATGGCGCAAAGCACCAAAATCTGTTGTATAGCGCCAGAACATTTACCCTCAAATTACCGTGGTATCCCCGCTGTCCCCTCTCGGCGTGCATCTGACCTAACGACAGATCTACCGAATGGCTTTTGTTTGGATAAAGTATTAAATTTATCTGAAATACATTATATTAAAACTGCGATACGTGCTTCTGGTGGAAATATTAGTCAGGCGGCACGCTTGCTCGGTATACACCGTACTACTTTGAACTCAAAACTCGTAAAATATAAAATAACCATTCAGGACCCCATGCTTCACCCTTCGTTTTGACGTAATATTCCGCGGATATAAACCCACAAGGACGATATGGAACAGCCTAAACTGAGTGCGATGGATCACGCCAGCAAGGATGACCTGATAAGATTTCTTCTCGCGGAGATCCCGCCGTTGAAGTCACGCATAACAGCGTTCAAAGTCCGACTGGCCAAAGATAGTCACAATTCCAGCAAACCGCTTTCCTCTGATGGTCTGCGCACCCCCGCACCTAAATCCCTGCGTCAGCCGGGGCAGCACCCCAAGGGCGGACAGAAGTGCCGAATGGGCTCCGCACTGAAACGGGTTGCCGCCCCTAATCATGTGGCCATACTTTCTTTGCCCATAGCTTGCGATGCGGCAATACCCTGGACGAGGCTCACGTACCGGAAGCCCGTCTGGTCTACGATTTACCACCGCAGCGGCTTGAACTCTCCGAGACTCACATTCTGGAGGCACGCTGCACCTGCGTCAAATTACACCGGAGCTGTTTTACAGAAGGCGTTACAGCCACCACGCGATATGGCCCACGCGTACAAGCCGCCGTCGTCCATCTCACCTAGCACCACATGCTGCCAACCTGCGTACTCCTCGGATCATGCGCAATACCTGCGGGATTGCTCTGTCGCCGGGTGCTGTGGTCAGGATGATCCACACTGCGGCTGGAAATCATGCTCCCCCAACGTCGCGCGTATTGTGGACTCTGCCCGGGAAGTATGCGTGGCTCATTTCGATGAGGTAGGCATGCGGGTCCCGGGCAAACCCTACTGGCAGCACGCGGCAGCGACAGAAACCCTGACCTGGGTAAGCATTCATGCCCGCCCGGGCCAAGAGGCTTTCGTCGCTTTTAGCATTCTGACCAGATTCCAGAAGGCCGCTATCCATGATGGCTGGGCACCCTACCGAAAATATAGCTGCCTCTACGGCCTGTGCAATGCGCATCACCTGCGGGAGTTGACGATGGTCCACAAACTGTACGGCCAACGCTGGGCGAAGAATATGATCAACCTCTTGCTTGTCGCCGCCAACCGGGCAGCGGCCACCGGCACCCTCAGCGAAGACCGGATGACTCAGATCAACGCGGAATATACCGCTATACTGGCTAAAGGCGACGTGATCCATCCGTTCAAAAAAGCAAGGATGGCTCCGCGCATCGGCGTCAATCCTATCCGACCAATCTGTTGCGACGACTGCGCGAAGACGCGCTGCGTTTACTCGCGGATCCGGAGGTGCTCTTCACCAACAATCTCGCAGAACAGGCAGTGCGGGGGGCCAGGGTCAAACAGAAGAACTCAGGCTGTTTCTATACCTTTGATGGGGCTGCCGCCTTTTGCTCGATCCGATCCTATCTTGAAACCCTACGCAAGCAGGGCGTCGGCCTGCTGCACGCGTTGGTCCAGTCTTTTCAGGGGGAACCCCCATAGCATCCATGAGGTAGCTGTACCCCTGGTGAATTGTTGCGTTATAATACATTACGTGCGGAGATGAAATATGAAACTTAAAACGGCTGGTATTTCCTTCACTACATTAGTTCAGACATTGCGGTGGAGCGCTATTGTGGCGCTAATTATCATCACCTCAACCTCTACTTGGGCACTTTCTGTTGCAGAGCACTCAGGTGAAAAAGCCATGCAGGAATCCGCGCATAGAGATGCCCTGGTTAATTTTCAAGGCAGCGAAGATGCAACTATTTCGCTAATAAATATCTTGGCGACGGAACAAGAATATGAGCCAGTAGTTTATCTTGCCTTACAGCATTCGAATAAAAAGATTTCAAGCTCCTTCTCTAGGCTGCAGCATATTTCTCCAAAAATAGCGAACAGCCTTTCCGGTCCCGTAAAGCTCCTAGAGCAGGCGAGCAGTAAGGTCTTGCTTTTCGCTGCCACCATACGACAGCCAGAAGCATTAGCTAGTTACCAAAGCGATTTTCATCCAAAAGTGCTGCGCTTTAACGCAATTATAAACCATATCGTGGCTCAGCATGAGCAACTGTCGAAAGAGTCCATCCAGCAAAATGCTACCATGAATAAACATGTTATGCTTATGATTGTTGTTATCGGTATAGCTTCCATATTTCTGGTGTTTGTATTCGGCACAATTATTGTGCGCAGCGTTGTTCAGAAATTGCAACGCATTAGTAAGGCTATCCAAAGAATAGCGTCTGGCGACCTGAATGCCAAAGTTCCGGTTGATACGAGCGGGCCATTAGGAGAAATCGCACAGGCAACCAATCAAATGGGTGCTGATTTGTCAACGCTCATCAAGGGGATTAGTTTTACTGCGAAACAGATTGCAGACACCTGTGAGCAACTCTCCAGTGCAACGGCTTCGTTAACAAACGAAGCCAGCGACACCAGCACACAAACCTCTCAAGCCAGTGAATCGATGTCTAACATGTCAGCAACCAGCAACCGCGTGGCGCAGGATGCCGAGGATATTTCAAAAATTGCCAATACTACTGCTGGTGCAACACAGCAGGGAAATGCAGCTATCGGTTCGTCATTGGAAGAATTAAGCTCAGCGGGCACTGCAATCATTAACATGGCACAACAAGTCCAGAAACTGGAAGAGTCTTCACACCAAATTGGCAGCATAGTTAGCACCATAAAAGAAATTACCGCCAAGACGAATCTGCTCGCACTTAATGCCGCGATAGAGTCTGCGCGGGCAGGCGAGCATGGTAGAGGCTTTGCAGTCGTGGCAGATGAAGTTCGCAACTTGGCCAATGGAACCGCAGATGCTGCTGAAGATGTTGCTGAAAAAATTCTGCACATTCAAACCCAGATGCAAAGTTTTTCTAAGCAGATGTTTCAAGCTAGCGCGCAGGTCTCGCACGGGACAGAGATGGCGGGTGATTCTCTACAACGGCTTGGGTCGATAAATAAATCTATTTCAGACATTTCTGAACGCGTAGCTGATGTTGCTACATCAGCAGAAGACTTACGAAATGTCGCAAAGGCTATCAGTGAAAACATCGTAACAATTTCTCAGAAGACGCTAAGCATAAATAATGAGATTGAAGCCACGCAAGGACAGATTGCTATGTTGCGTGATGAATCTCAGCGATTAATGCAACTCACAGGAAAGTTTCAGATTATCTAGGCCAGCAGTGCTTGATGCACAATAAATCTTATGAATACTATCCGATTGGATACAATGGATCGAAGAGGTTTGTATGTTTATCTAGAGGTGATTTATGGAAAAACAGCAATTTATTACATATGCAGAATCCTTTTTGGAACACTCTGCTTCTATGGAAATGCTTTGTGCTGCCGATAAAAAAATGGAAAACCCTATCCTCTATCTCAATGAAGCCGCACGCGACTTTCTCCAGCACGGTGGAGTTCCCACTATACATATTCCACGCGGGTCAGATGCCTCCGTATTACTCGGACAGTCTATTCATTTCTTTCATACCAATCCGGAACGTGAGCGCAATGTCTTTGTGGCCCTCGCTGACGGGACCATTGTGCAATATGACAACATGCTCAAGCTCGGAGCTTGGTTACTGAATACCCGCTACACGGCCATTCACGACGATGGGCATGTGGTGGCTTTCCACGCCTCTTGGCGGGACTATTCCTACACACAGGTGACCAATATGGCCCGCGCCATTCTCAGCGAACGCAACCGGGTGACGGAAACTCGTAAAATGGCATGGCTGGAAGTCTTTCGACAAGACCGCTTGTCGTGTCAGGTGCTTATCGAGGATTTTCCACAAGTGTATATGGCGCAAGTGACGAATGTGTCGGGGGCACACAGAGAGCTGGAGCTATCTATCAACAACCTCCCCCGCGATGAATCCTTGCGGGACCGAGAGGTCTTCGTGCTCGCCTCTACCCAGCGTTTCCTCGTAGCCTTCCGTGGCTTTATTCATGCCTTTACCGGGGGAACGTTGCTGCTCTCCTTACCTAAGGCCATCTATGAGCGGCCCTTGCGCCACAGTCTTCGCGTACCATTAGCGAAAACCGACGACACTGCCATTATCCTGCTCCGCGCCGAACTGCCTGAATCGGAGGGTAGCTCGCTCATAGATATCAGCAGTGATGGACTGGGGGTGGTCACCCCCATCGTTCCAGGGCATCCCTATCTAATCGGGGAACGCATTTGCGTACGTTTTAAATTGCGCGAATTCCCCTCCTTCAACCTCAAAGCCGATGTTCGACATGTGGATGACTCTGCGGACAAAGCGCTGGCCGACAAGGAAGTGCTGGGCATTCGGTTTCACGACTTGTCCTCTAAGGAGAATGAAACCTTGGCCGCCTACATCCACCTGCGCGAGCTGGAAATCGGTCAGGCAAAATCGGGGAGTAAGACAGGGACGTCTCCTGATGCGCATGCTGGGGATGTCTCATTTTTCCAGAAATTTAAGAACTGGCTGGATACCTGAGTGCTCAGGATTTCAATTCTGGTGCCACTTCCAGACAAGCGAGCGCAGCCTCGCTCAAGCATGCTTCTGTGCGTGAAAACGCTCAACAATTGCTGATTCAATATTTTTCTGGCCATCTCACCGAGCAGCAGATCATTGGCTGGCACCATGGCATGTAAGTCAGCGCTCAAAAAATCGGCGATATCTGTGGCCTTGGCAATAAGTTCGATATCTTTTTCGCTGTACCTGGTCGACACTCCCAAAAACCTGTTTAGCATCATAATATGATTCGAGGAAACAACAGATAAGTCTCTCTCTCTGGTGGCAGGTATTAGCGGCTAGACCACAGTTGCCTGCGCATTCCGGCGATCGTGGGCAGTGATTCCGCTGATCGTGGGCACCCCCGAAAAGCGTACATTCTGGTCACCGCCATTTTATGCTCAGGTGGTCACGATGGGTCAACTTTTGGTATTTCG
>JAAOMR010000133.1 GCA_018853935.1 Acidithiobacillus ferrivorans | reverse complement strand
AGGGCCGTATCCCCATCAGGTGCTCGTGCTTTCTCCCGGGAGTGCCGCACAAATGGTTTCGGTCATTGATCAGCCGGGGCCGGTGGACATCGAAAGCGAGGAGATGGGCGATGACCGGACCATTATCAGCGCCATTGCCGCAAAAGGTCACGCGGCACGGGTCGACGACCTTCCTTTTCCGCAATCTCTGCCCGAGTTTCAGCGGATGTTCCCAGATACCAATGCTTGTGCAAATTACCTTCAACGGCTGCGCTGGCCGGGCGGGTCTGTCTGCTCTTATTGTGCAGAGATTGGCGATCCCAGGCGAATAGCCACGCGCCCCAGCTGAGATGTCGCCAATGCCGTCGCAACACAGGACTTACCGTTGGAACGGTGATGGAAAGTTCTCACACATTTCTTCATAAAATCGGGTCTGCGGTCTTCACCCACATATGTCTTTGGGAGCCAACCGGATAAGCACAGTATGAACCTCTCCGGTTTGGCTCTCCACTTCGAGTGGATTAAGTCCACGGTAGATTTGTTCTAACCGTAACTCATTGTTCCTGATCTCCGGAATGCCATGCCACTCGTTGCTAACAATCTGTTTCTGTTTACTATTACCATTGGTTACTCTGTGGACAGCATCCAACAATTTGTTTTTATTTGAATATGTGTTCAGGACAAATCTACCGTGGGATTAAGTCGCAGAGGGTGCGATCAACGCCAGGATATGGTCACCGCTTGCCGGAGCATTGGTCTCGCCAGCATGCATCACGCGCAGAATATGCTCCCCAGTGATCACGAAGAGGGGCAGGAAGCCAGACCTGTGCTTTTTCTGGTAGGCCTCCCAGGAAAAGCTTTCGCTCAAAAGCGTGGTATGGATTTGCCAGCCTTTATCCAAAAGTTGCGAGAGTCGTGCGTAGGTCGCATCACCACCAAAAAGATAGCGTCCGCGGTAAGGTGCTGCCACCTGCTGTCGATCACGCCCGGCCATGGCGCTCTCGTCGGTCAGGATAAAGACATGGTCCAAGCCAAACTCCGGTTTATAACGCATACTGGCAATGATGTTGAGAGCGTGATCTTCGGCCAGGCCGAGCATGTAGCCAAAATCGAGCAAGTCGAGATGACGATCTGCCTGCACGGAAACAGGGTGGGCGTAAAAGGTGTCGATGCCAGCTGCGCGCGCCGTGCGGATTTGAGCGAAGTCGTTATCTAACAACAGGCAGGCGAAGCCCGCCTGATCTAGGGCTTTGGCAATGGCTTGCGCGACAGGATTGGCACCGATGATGAGGATGCTCTGTGGCTCTTTCTCGTCCACATGCAGCAGCCTGGCCAGAGGCCTGGCAGTGAGGCTGGGCAGAAGAACGCTGGCGATAATGACCGCGAAGGTCAGGGGAACAAAGAGTGCGGCATGGGGATAGTGGACCGCCTGCAAGGTTTGTCCGAGCACAGCCGCAGTGGCCGCAGCAACGATGCCACGCGGTGCGATCCAGGCGACGAGGACACGTTCCCGCCAGTTCAACTCCGATCCCCAGGAGGCGAGAGCGACTTTGATGGGTTGGGAGAGGACCTGGATGACCACGAGCAGAGCGAGCCCAGGTCCGAGTACTGCATGAATCTCCGTTAGATTCAAACGCGCTGCAAGAATGATAAAGAGCAGGGAGATCAGCAGGATGGAGAGGCTTTTCTTGAAGTCCAGGATGTTGTCCAAGGGTACGTCGCGCATGTTGGCGAGTACCATCCCGATGAGGGTGACCGCCAGCAGGCCAGAATCTTTGGCCAGGGCATCGGCCAGGGCAAAAATCATGAGCACGCCCGCCAAGACGAGGAGGGCGTGCAGATAGTCCGGTACTACCCGGCGCCGCAGTATCCATCCTAGAGTGAAGCCACCCGCCGCCCCCAGGGCAACTCCTACGGCCACAATGCGTAGAAAGCTCAAGCCTGCGGCACCCAGGGACGCGGTAGCGACGCTGTGGGCCACCAGCGCTTCAAATACGATCACACTGAGTAGCACTCCGATGGGATCGATGAGGATACTCTCCCAGCGCAGTACCTTGGCAATCTTGGCATTGGGGCGGACGCTACGCAGGATGGGTGCGATGACTGTGGGGCCGGAGACGACGGTGACCGCGCCAAAGAGAATGGCCATGGGCCAGGGGAAATGCACAAGCCAGTGGGTGGCGACACTGATGATTGCCCAAGTGCTGAACACGCCCAAGCTCAGTAGGCGCTGGATGACCGTACCGAGGCCGCGGAGTTCGCTTAGACGCAGCGATAGGGCGCCCTCAAAGAGGATAATGGCCACGCCCAGAGAGATGGTAGGGAAAAGCAGCGGTCCAAAACTCTTGTCTGGCCGCAGCCAGCCGAGGACGGGCCCGAGCAGGATGCCCAGCATCAACAAAAAAAGGATAGCGGGTAGCTTGACCCGCCAGGCGAGCCACTGGCTGAGGAGGCTGAGGAATACCAGGCTGGCGATGAGGAAAACAACGCCAAAGTTGACGCTCATTATTGGTGGTCCTTGGTTGATGTGTAAAACAGCGCCTGAGTGTGTCAAGTTTTGACCAGAAATCGGCGTCAAGTTTATTCATCTTTGGATCAGATCGGGAATTTTATGTTTATGTTTTAGTCCATAGAGTTACGAAGCGTTACAATACTCCATAGGTGGCAAATGTTTGGTGCTGTCGCATGGTCAATGGCTGACGCTGATTGACAACTGCCGCAGGAATGGCCTTTTGCGGCCGATTTTCGTCATCACCCACAGGGTGAGCCTCCATTACAAGGGAAAAACCAATCCTATCAAAGGAATCCTGTCAAATCAGCAGAGGTAACTGCCGAATTTAGGATGAAACCTCCTGTCGGACCTGAATCCGGATGGGTGCGGCTCACATTGCCTCATCGCGCCGCCTACCTCACCTGCTATGCCCGCCTCGCCATGAGCTTGCGATGATCAAGCTGTTAGCTGACGGTCAGTGGGTGAGGTAGGCGGCGTTCCGTGTGAGTAACTGAATTTATTTCGCGTACTGGAATCCAGCCAGTTCCAATTCCGGCAATGTACCCACGATGCCCGGTGTCAGGATCGCGCCAGGAATGAGGTGGTTGGTAAATTCCGCAGCCATTTCCACATGGCTGAGCTTGGATGGGTTGATCCCTTTCTTGTGCAAGCCCATGGTGAGTTCCCATACCTCGTTATGACACGCTAGGAATACAGCGCCACGACGCTGCAGAACGATTATGCTGTTGTCGTGGGGGGAGAAAACGCCCTCTGCGTCTTCAAAATCAGCCGGATTGGTCGCCGATGCCGGGGGCTGTTTCAACCAGGCGTTCGCTTTCCACTTGCCTTTGGTGAGGGTAGCGAGATACTTGTTCCAGATGTAATTGTCATACAAGGCAAGATGCGCGGAACCATGAGTGGCAGACGCGCAGAAGAAATCAGCATGTTTGAAAGACCATATCTGGCAGTTCATGGCATTACGCATGAGATTGAGCCACGGGCTTTTCAAGACGGTGTTATCCCAAACCTGTTTAGGACCGCCAGCATAGTGAAGCACCTCGTTCAGCGCCTCGCTGTCCCATTGGTCCGGGCTGGTCAGTATCATGGGAACGGTTTTGAAATCGCGCCGCCGGGGCGCTTTGGCCAGCCGGTTACTCAATTCCTGCAGTGTGCTGGCCCCGGGGGGCAACAGGTTGCCTGGGTTTCCGCTCATCCCCGCAGCCATGGCGCTGGCGCTGGCGCTGGCGCCCATAGCACCAACCGCTACCACCCCTGCGCCCAGTACCGCACGCTTCATTGCTTCTCTGCGGTTCAACAGATTTGATTCGTTGATCATGTCCATTCTCCTTTCAGGTTGATCCAACAAGAACACCACTCAACAGATTCTTTACAGCTTCACCTTCCCACCCGGCGACGACTGCCGCTTCGACAAACCGCTCTCCAAACCCTCCAACCCGAGGCCTCAGTCTCAACCCCGAACTTCGAAAAAATCGCGCTGACCCCGCCAGCGCCCCCGCAAACCATCGAGCCTACTCGGACGCGCCGAGCATCTTCAGTGGTATTGCCTGCATGAATCCATCATTGGTACCGATGAAATACGTGCTGCCCACGGCAACGCCGTTTTGCGGGCCGTAGCCGCCCTCCTTCTGGTCATAAACATGAGTGACCTTGCCGCTCGATTTGGCAAGCGTGAAGATCTTGCCCTTGCCGGTCGGTTGGATCACGTCGTCGCCCACGATCGTCGGGGCCGCTTTCATTCCCGCCTTGAGCGGCGCAGTCCAGATGATCTTGCCGGTCTTGGCATCGATCGCGTATTCGTCGTGAGTCACGGGGCTGCCGGTATAGACCACGCCATCCATGATCGCCGGAACTGCATCCTTGTTGCGCGGCGGCGTCTTGCCGACCCCGAGCGTCTTCGACCACACGACCTTGCCGGTCCCGATATCGATCGCGATTTCCTCCGAACCCGAGGTCGCCTTCTGGGAAGACGTCCGGGTTTCGATCTGCCCGATCGTGACATCACCCTCGACCGCCCAGGTTCCATCCCCGCCGCTGCTCGAAAAGATGTTCTTCGGATGCACCGTCCACAACGGCTTGCCGGTCGCTGCATCGAGCGCATAGATATTGCTTGGATGCGTGCCACCCATGATGATCACATTCTTCTTCGGATCGAACGTGGCGGACGACATGCTGACGAAGGACGTAATCGCGGTCTTCCACTTGAGCGCCCCGGTCACGGCATCAAGCGCATAGATATGCCCGTCACCATTGCCGAACAGCAGCATCCCCTTGTCGAACACTGCCGTGGGCATATCCTCGCCCTTGGTCCCATAGGTCCACACGAGCTTGCCTGTCGCGGCATCGACGGCATCAACCACCGAAACATCGGACCCACGAATCACCGCAACACCATTGACGCCGAATTTCTTGGCATGGCTGTATGTGAACACCGAGTTACCGGCACCGATGAACACAAGCTGCTTGCCACCGGCAGTGGCCACCACCGGCGTGCTCATCAACTGGTTATGGGCATTGAACGACCATTCGAGCTTTCCGGTCCTGGCATCGAGCTTGTACAAATAGCCGTTGTCGTTCGGCGCGAACACCGCACCGTCGACCACCGCAACCCCTATCGGAAACCCGACCAGATCACGGATGATCGTGTTGTTCTTCACTGCCTTGCGCGCATCCGCCGCCCCCGGCACCTCGTAGGTCCAGTTCACTGCCGGAAACGGCGATTTCATCGCCGCATTATGGCCTGGCTGCATCGCATACATCGGCCAGAACGAGGGCGTGTCCGCCGCCTGCGCCGCACAACTCACCCCCGTCGCAATGGCGCAAGCCGCGAGCCCGAGGCGCATGATGGTCTTGAATGTCATTGGACTGCTCCTTATCTGTTCGGTCATTGATAATTCATCCCTGATGAAAGGCCCCGTCTATCTTTCCGTTGTACCATGCCAACCATTAAACTGCATCAAGAATGCAACTGAATGTCTAAACTTCAGACGATAATTTGAATTAAACCAAAATATAAATACACAATCAAATACAATAAAATTGTTACAGGCAACCTTGGCATTTTGCAAAGTGGCACATAAAGGCCTATAGTTAAATCTGGTCGGTAAGTTTTATCATAAATCATCACAATACATTAAGTATGTGTTGTGCCGCACATACAGCACTCAAAGTGATATGTAAAATTTATGATGCTTTGGGTAGGTTCTGACAATTTTATGTCAAGAGGAGATCAAACCATGAGCAAGAACCCAATTATTGCGATCAATCAGGCCAAAATATTCAATCGCCCAGAAAGTCATGAAATCATGATGAAGGTAGGACCGAAGGTCTGTATTACCACGGCCAACCACCCGGGATTTCTGGGCTTTGAACAACTCATACAAACTGGCATTCATCCGATGGCAGGCCGCTATGGCGGTGGTTCCGTAGACATGCGGGAAACCTTAAATCCAATCGCCATGTACCAATACACGGTATGGAAAGATGTACATTCTCACGAAGAAATGCATCACGACAACTTTGATACCATCTACGAATTATGTGGAAGCTGTCTGGATATGGTGATTGAAGGGCCCTGGGAAGTCTATTACGAGATAATCAAATCTGACTTGCCGCCTATTATGGGAATAACAGACGTGCCGACCATTTTGGGAGATGCTTTTGCCAAGCAACAACCGGTTCCTAAAGTCGCTTTGGCGGAGCAACGCGCTATCACTGTAGGGGACCATTGGGTTATGAAGGGGCACGAACAGGACTTTGAGGTGGGTGTCATCAAGACTCTCGAATGGCTGAAAGCGTCGGTTCCGGGCATGATCGGCTGGATGATTCTGAAACAAACTGGAGCCTCGGCAATCGGATCGTTTCAGCTTGACCCTGAAGGAATGCTGAAAGCTACATTGGGTGCCAACCCGCCGAAATACAATACCAATTACGGATCCAAGATCCCTACTCAGCCGCCTATTCCAGCACAAACACCTGCACAGTACCTGATTCACATGGAATGGGAATCTCCTGCACATGCGCATACTGGACTCGGTTATGTCATGGTCGATTATGACCTGCGCCAGATACATAACAACGGCGTATTACAGCACTTGGATAAGGGTCCCTATTATATGTTTTTTGCGCCCATGATGGAACAGGGCATGTGGCGCAAAAAACTGATGTTCTAAAGGAAAATATTTAGTGGGGATGTCCTGTCCAAAAGCACCGGAATGGATATCTCGCAGGAGGTCCGTTGAACTTTTCGCAATCTGTACTACCCTTAGTGGGAATGCGTAGTTTTCCTACTTTTTCATGTCGAAAAATCGGAGGGACACATCTATGAAATCTTATGAACTCTCAATGAACTCTCATGTCGTCATCCTGGGCGGTAACTTTGCTGGCCTTGGCTCCGCCCAGAAGGTTCGTGAATATTGTGGTGATTCCGTGCGTATCACCGTCATCGACCGCAAGGATTATCTGCTCTTCGTTCCCAATGTGCCCGCAGAAGTATTTGAAGGCCGTGATCCGGGCAAGACATTACGCATGAATATCCCTGACGCCCTGGAAGAGGACCATGTCCAATTCCTGCAGGCAGAAATCAAAGCCATTGATCCTGAGGCCCGGCGGGTGGACTTTGTTCCCAATGAGCGGCCCGGTGCCGCACCGGATAGCATCTCCTATGATTACCTGATTGTTGCCGTCGGCAACCGACTGGCCTATGACAAAATCGAAGGCTTTGCCGAACATGGTCAGACCGTCAGCGATTTTTATTACGGCAACAAATTGCGTCACTTTCTGGCCAATGACTACAAAGGCGGCCCCATCGCCGTTGGTTCTGCCCGGTTTCATCAGGGTGATGGCACCAAAGACATCACCCTGTATGGCGGGCATCCTTTCCCCCGTGCTGAAGCAGCCTGCGAGGGACCACCCGTTGAGGTCATGCTGTCCATGGCCACCTGGCTGGGTCAGCATGGCAAAGGTGGACCGGACAAAATCACGGTCTTCACTCCAGGCAGCTTGATCGCCGAAGATGCCGGTGAAAAAGTAGTCGGCAAGCTGCTGGAAATTGCCGGAGGCATGGGCTTTAACTACGTCAACGAAGCCAAGGACATTACCCGTCTCACGAAAGAGGGGGTCGAACTGGCCAGCGGCAAAAAGATTGAGGCGGAGTTGAAAATTGTCTTTCCGGACTGGGTACCCCACGACTTCATGAAGGGGCTCCCGATCAGTGATAATGAGGGCTTTGTGGTGACCGACGTGACCATGCGTAACCCAAAGTATCCAAACATCTTTGCGGCGGGGGACGCGGCCGCCATCACCGTGCCCAAGCTCGGCGGCATTGGCCATGCCCAGTGCGCGATCGTGGCCAGGCAGATCGCTAAGGATCTGGGCAAACTAGCGGCGGCAGAAGCCG
>JAAOMR010000132.1 GCA_018853935.1 Acidithiobacillus ferrivorans | reverse complement strand
TCCGATCCTATCTGGAAACCTTACGCAAGCAGGGCGTCGACCTGCTGCACGCGTTGGTTCAGTCTTTTCAGGGGAAAACCCCGCAGCCCACCATGGGGTAATTGCACCCCTGGTGAACAGTTACGAGCGGTTTAACTTGCCATGCAATGTCATGGTTGCGCAGGCCTGTAAAGCGATCGTTTTTGGGGATGTCATAAGCGCATTGTTTGCTTTGAAAAACTTGGAGGATTAAATACGAATTGATGGCTAGGGGAAACACGGACGGCGGCCCAAAAGCGGGTAATCGCATTTGAAGAAACGAGAGAACACGGTAGGGGGTGAATATGGCTGAGATCATTCAGGGTGAGCGATTAACGGATGCGGCCGACATTGGCGCGAAGAATACAGAAGAGCATCTGGAAGAAGCATTAGCTCGGCAACGCGAGGCATCGGTGCCCCAGGAGGAACCTGATGAAGACGCAGAGGGCCGCCGGTATTGTCTGGATTGCGCCGAGATTATTCCCCAGGAACGGGTCGCTGCAGTGCAGGCCGTGCGCTGTGTGACCTGCGCCGCGAAACGGGAACGCTTTGCCAAACTGACTAAAGGCCGGGGTGGTGCTGGGCGTGTCATGAACGATGAGGAGTTCGGGGGAAAATAATGCACCGAATTAACTTTCAACGCTTGAACGTGCTGTTTCTATTTATGTTTGTTGTTTTAGCGGGGTTATTCAGGAAGATATTCGATGGTGACAGACTTGGGGTCCAGGCAGGGGATCAGACGATACTGTACCGGGTGAGCTGCCTGAAAGGCGTTTCCCAGCGCGCCATCCCAAAATTCCCGTGCCAGCATAATCCGAATCGGCGACTTGAGTTTTTCGACCGAGACGATGAGGCCAATCAGTACAGTTGTAGCTTGCTGGTCATTGAGTAGGTTACTTGCGTCCCACAGGTTGTACGTGGGGGCAAGGGTGTATGCAATGGCGCGTACTTGTGGTGGTACATATTGCGGGTGCTTTTTTATTGACTCCAGCGTGGCCTCACGTGTGCACATGTTGAATAATGGGCTTGGTGATGTTTTTTCGATGGCGTTCATGGGGTCCTTGTGAAGTGATGTGGTTGGTGAACTTTTTGTGACCCTTTTAGTT
The DNA here is from genome assembly GCA_018853935.1 of Acidithiobacillus ferrivorans. Lineage (GTDB taxonomy): Bacteria > Pseudomonadota > Gammaproteobacteria > Acidithiobacillales > Acidithiobacillaceae > Acidithiobacillus > Acidithiobacillus ferrivorans. Next base: position 4,849 of record JAAOMR010000132.1, on the reverse strand, counting down.
AGGTTCAGCATGTTACCACGCCAACGTATTCTGGTAGAGAGGCTGATACGCCGGGTAGGCACTGATTAGATAGGGAGATTTTATGTCACTGGACGCTGCAATCATTGAGAAACTCGCCAAGGTGGGCCTGACCGTGATGCGGCCCGATGTCCATGCACCCTCGGTCTCTATGCCCCTGTTCATTTCCAGGGTCGCGGCCGGTTTTCCTTCGCCCGCCGATGACTATGTGGAAAAGGCACTCGACCTGAACGAATACTGTATGGCCAATAGGGCGGCATCCTTCTTTCTGAGGGTGACCGGCCATTCGATGACGGGTGCAGGAATTCATGACGGGGATATTCTCGTGGTGGATCGCAGCATTACGCCAAAGAGCGGAAATGTGGTGATTGCGGTGCTGGATGGGGAGTTGACGGTCAAACGAATGGTGCGTAAGGGTGGAATGGTGCTATTAATGCCTGAGAACAAGGACTATCCAGTGATAACCATTGACCCGGAACAGGACTTTTCAGTGTGGGGCGTTGTTACATTCGTGGTGCATAAATTGTGAATGAGGGCAGGCGTAACATATGAAACCATTGACAGACCATAATGCTCGAAAGCGGGAAACTGTTAGCATCGCTAAAATTACAGCCGTTTACATTAACGATCAGATAGAAGATATTGGTAGTAAAATTATTCTGTTAGCAGGCGTTGACAATGAGGGATTCATTTCTGTTGAAGAGTGGTATGGCACCACCTTCGATGATGACCTTATACATCCTTACATTCTGGAAAAGAATGGCGATCTGAATTATGGTCACGCCGATGAGGATGATCTATACATAGAACACTCTGACATCAGGCAGCATAAAATTGAGGAAGGAATGTGCTTTCACATAAAAGACGAGCATGATGAGGTGGCATCTGATGACACGTATATTGTCGTTTCGGTCTACTATTATGGCTGAAGTACTGTCAGATATCGGGCGAGTAAGTATCAGGATAGGGATGCCCATACTTGGAAAATGATGTCGTTATCCTCACCATCAACGACTGCCCCGGCATGCGTGTGGTCCGTGTCATTGGGGCGGTCTATGGCACGGGTGTCCGATCCCGCAATATCGTCGGCAATTTCCTTGGCGGTGTCCGCGCCTTCTTTGGTGGGAAGCAGGCCGGTTACCTCAAAATGATTGCCCAGACCCGGGATGATGCCCTGGAACAACTGGCCGAGCATGCCAGGTCCCTCGGCGCCAACGCCGTCCTGGGGATGCGCTTTGATTCTGGCGAGTTTGATACAGGCCAATGGCAGGCTATGAATGAGGTCACGGCCTATGTGGCGGCGGGGGTGGTGGATGGGTTGTTGTAAGTGAGCTTTCCAATTATTTCACTGAATTCTCATTCAATAAGATAAGGATCCAAAACAATGTTTTCAAACCAAAAACTTATTGAAGAGGCGGTAGAACAATATTTACTTTCTCCTGATACAGATTACGCAATCATGATAACTGGAAAATGGGGGGTAGGAAAAACATATTTCGTTAAGAACGTCATCGATAAGATTATCCAAAAACAGAATCTGAAACTGATGTACGTATCGTTATATGGCTTATCAACCTGCAAAGACCTAAATCAACATGTGTTTACAGCAGCATATCCTTTTACGGGGACCACTGGATACAAGATTGGCAAGGCAGTTACTGAGACAATATTAAAAAGAGAAGATATAAGCTTTGCCGCTCATGATCTTGATTTTCCAATTAAGAATGCTGTTCTGGTTTTTGATGACCTTGAGAGGGTGAATGGCAATGATGCCGTTCAACGCATGCTGGGTTGTATTAATAGGTATGTAGAACAAAAAATAATAAAAACAATAATTATTTGTGACGAGAAGCAGCTAATCAAAAATAATGACTATACAAAAACTAAAGAGAAGGTTGTAAGGTTTACATATTCATTCAATCCTGACTCAGACTATTTGTTAAATATTACAGGGGGAATGGCCGGAAAATACGGCGAGGATGTTAGGCAAGTAGTATCTCGCAATGCTGATTACATAAAATTACTTTCGGTGGCTGATTATTGTAACATAAGAACGATGCATGCGGTTATTTCCATGCTAGCATTTGTCAGTGGCGCTGTAAAAAAAGGTGGTGTCACCCACTGTGATGATTACATTGATGCCATGTTTAAATGTTTCATTGGATATTCGGATGAAATAAATAACGAAGAACAGGATAACCTTGGCCGGCTTGTTAACGGTCATATAACACCTTTTGCCATTCTTTTTCATAAAAAGAATTCCTCGGATGGTGGTTCGTTTGGCGACGATGATGGGCCAGACTCAAGCATAGATAATGATTACTCGTTCGCAGAAAGATTCTATGAAAAATACTTTATGGGGGATCAGGAACCGTATTTATCTGCTATTGCTCTGGATATTTGTAAAAATGGCATTTGTGATGCCGATGATTTGCTTTCCGAATATGCAGAATTCACGCGGAAGCGTTCACCCCAAGATAGCCTTGAACTGCTTGCTGGTGACTTTTGGAAACTTGAAGACTCTGTGTTCTCGACTACTGTTGAAGATGCTTTGAATCACCTTAGGCAGGGGACGATTGAAAACACTGGAAAGCTGGCACGTGTAGTTGACGTGTTATCATTTTTTGTGAGAAATAATGTTATAAATTCTGTTGTAGAAGACGAACTTTCTGCGCTTGGAAGGTTATGTATTGATAAAATATCAGACAAAGATGAAAAAGATTTTGTTGAGCGAATGCAGAGTTTCAAATCAGAGATATTCCCAAGTTCGACAAATGGTGAAGCGGCGATGAGAATTTTATCTTACGCCGAAGAGAAGGCCAATAGTTTGACAGGCTCAGTGAACCGTGTTGAAGCAGAGCAGCTTTTGGCGAGAATAGCTGACACAAAAGATAACGAAGGTTTGTACGCTCTTTTTGCAGATAATTCAGCATGGATGATGGTGCCATTCTTCTCTTTTATGAATGTTGATTTCTTCATTGATACAACAATGAACATGAGAAACGAAACTATAATTAGTATTGCAGGCGCGATAACTCGACGCTATACGCTATTTAAAGAAGCAAAAGAAAAATTGCACGAAGATCATGTGCCGTTTGAAAGGCTAATTGGCGCGGTTGAAGAACGCATAGATAGTCTGTCAGGAACAAGTACAAAACCACTAAAATTGTTTGCTCTTGAAAATCTTTGTGAAAAATTGACCGATGTTCTAAAGGTGCTTCAACCTGTACAGCATGAGCAGAGTTCAGGTTGATTAAATTTTCTGCTGTTGATGGGGGTAGGTGGTGTAGATTTTGGTTTTCATCTTGGAGATTTTCCCTTCAAACTTGAAACCGCCTAAATATTGCACCGGATTCGCGTTAAAATGGTAACTATAACTTATCATGATAGACTAAGGACATGCTTGAAGATATGACCACATTCCATGACGTACTCGCCGCTCTCCGCGCCATAGCCCCCGACGAACGGGCCAAAGGCAAGTATTTTGAAAGGCTCATCCAGCAATACCTGCTGGTGGACCCAGAATATGCGAACCGACTGGAAACCGTCTGGATGTGGGATGACTTCCCGTATCGATGGGAGGGTGGCGATATTGGTGTTGACCTGGTAGCCCGCGAACAGGATACCGGCGAATATTGGGCGATTCAGGCGAAGTTCTATGCCCAAGACCACCAGATTGACATGCAGCACCTGGAACGTTTTATTGCCACTTCCAGCAAGACGTTCGAGACGGAGACGGACACTATCCGATTTTCGCAAAAGCTGCTGGTGGCTACCACAGACAAATGGGGCAAGAACGCCGAAAAACTCATTGCCGGACAATTTCCGCCGGTTCTACGGCTGTTCTTCGAGGAATTGGCAAACAGCCCGGTAGACTGGTCACGGTTTGAGTTGCCACACCCGGAACGAATTACCCTCCAAAAGAAAAAAGACCTCCGGGATGATCAGAAAGAAGCCATCCAACTCACCAAGGATGGCTTCTCCGCCTATGACCGCGGGAAACTGATCATGGCTTGCGGTACGGGTAAAACCTTCACATCACTGAGGCTCATGGAGCAGATCGTCCCTGACAACGGCATCGTGTTGTTCATGGCCCCGTCCATTTCTCTGGTATCGCAAACACTACGGGCATGGACTGCAGATGCGCTGGACCCGCAGCACACCTTTGTAGTGTGTTCTGACGTTAAGGTCGGAAAGGATGAAGAGGACTTGCGGCTGGAAGACCTGGGGTACCCCGCGACAACCGACCCGGACAAGTTGTTAGGAGCCATCCAGAAAGCCAGTAAAGGCCGGCGCACCATTATATTCTGCACCTATCAGTCTATTCAGGTGGTCATAGACGCTCAGAAGAAAGGTCTAGCAGCCTGTCGGACTTAGCTCACGACTGCCGCCCATTTTCGCCCAGGATTTTTTGAAAACACCTTTTTTGGGTGATTTTACCCGTTATTGCCTTATTTTTTGCTGCGTTTCTTCATTTTCCTGCCCTACAGGCGCAATACGGCCATACGTTTTATATTCCACGCCAGACAAACAAGGCTCCATTCCCCCTGTACCTGACGCAGTCCGCGCAATGAGAACTGCCGGAATCCCATCACTGATTTGATGATGCCGAAGACCGGTTCTACCGTTTGCTTGCGTAGCCGGTAAACGCTGCGGCCAGCCTGGGTCTTCAGGCGATGGATCATCCTCTGCATCAGGGTGGCATCATCAGCCAGTTCTTCAGGCTCGGTATGCCGCTGCCGCCAGTCCGGATGGTGATCTTCCCGGGCCACGGCAATAAAGGGGGTGATGCCCAGCGCCTCACACGCTTCGACATTCTTTTCACTGCAGT